>NZ_JBHYZV010000047.1:0-61466 GCF_042753905.1 Streptomyces sp. NPDC059248
ACATGGCTCGCCAGCCCCCCGCCCCCCCTCCCCCTCCCCCGCCCCGCCCACCCCACCCTCCTCGTGCCCCCCCCCACCGGTCCCCGTCTACCGCGGCCCGACGGCGCCCGATGGTAAGAGAAGGTGTCGGATGCAACAACACACCCGGGGAAGATCGGACTTCCGCCAGTGAATTCTGGCCAATTGAAACGTTTCAAGAGTGGTGGGGGAGGGGCTTGGGTAGCGCCGAGAGGTAACTGGGAAGCACTGGGAAGCGTTGGGTGGGAACTGGTGGGTTTCCGATACGGAAACCCCGTTCGAGAGGGTGTCGATGGCATCGGAATTCCGGGTGAGGGAACTCGTCCTCGGTATCGAAGGGCTGGCGCTGCTGCGTAACGCCAACGACGCGGACGACGATTTCGTGGCGCGGCGCGTCGCGGAGATCAGGAAGTTCGCGAACGGGGCGGACGAGGGGATGCCGGGCGGCGGGGCGTCGGTCGGCGAGCTGGACCCGGGCGCCGGATACGCGGCATGGGCGGGCTCCTACGACTCGTTGCCCAGCTCCTTCATCCAGGTCGAGGAGCCGATCGTGCACGGCTTCTACGACCAGGGGCCGGTCGGCACGGCGCTCGACGCCGCCTGCGGAACCGGCCGCCAGACCGTGGCGCTGGCCGCCCGCGGCTATCGCGTCATCGGGGTCGATCAATCCCCTGACATGCTGGAACAGGCCCGGAGCAAGGTGCCGGACGCGGACTTCCGAGAGGGCCGTCTGGAGAAGCTGCCGGTGGACGACGCCTCCGTCGATCTCGCCGTCTCCACGCTCGCCCTGACCCATCTGCCCGATCTGACCGACGCCGTCGCCGAGCTGGCCCGGGTGGTCAGGCCCGGCGGCCGGGTGATCGTCTCCGATCTGCACCCCTTCGTCATCAGCCTCCAGGGGCAGTGTCACTTCGTCGCGGGCGACGACGCGCTGGCGTTCGTCCGTAACCATGTCCATCTGGCGAGCGACTATCTCCGGGCATTCACGGCCGCCGGACTTGTCGTCAGGGCCTGCGTCGAGCCGCTGTTCAACGGAAGTCTGGCCCCCGGCGGATACGAGGAATACGTCGCGGAGGCGGCCAGGGCGGCCTGGCGGGACATTCCCATTGTCATCGTCTGGGAAGCCGTCAAGCCGATCGGAGGAGCGACCGCGTGAGCCCTCGGTTCGTTCTGCATTCCGAGCGTCCCGAACTCTGGGACAGAATCGACGAAGAGTTCGCCGGAATCATCCCCGAGTACAATCTGCACGGTGACATCAGCGCGACTTTCTGGAAGCGGCTCTTCGAAGATTTCCGCGACCACCAGTTCGTGCTGTACGACGAGGAGCGCGACGCGGTCCTGGGCACGGGCAGATCCCTGCCCCGGGTCTGGGACGGCACCCCCGAGGGCCTCGGCTCCGGCCTCGACGCCTCCATCGACGCGGCGTTCGCCGCGCGCGACGAGGGTCTTGTGCCGACCGCCCTGGTCGCCCTCGGTGTCGAGGTCTCCCCGGCCCACCAGGGCGGCGGCCACTCCAAGGCGCTGCTGACCCAGCTGCTCGACCTGGCCCGGCGCGACGGGCTCGACCATCTCATCGTCCCCCTGCGCCCCATCTGGAAGCACCGCTACCCCCTCGCGCCGATCGAGGAGTACGCCCACTGGACCCGTGAGGACGGCGAGCCCTTCGATCCGTGGATCCGCGCCCAGGTGCGGCTCGGCGGCACGATCACCGCGGCGATGGAACGGTCCTCCCGGATCAGCGGCACGGTCGCCGAGTGGGAGAGCTGGACCGGGATGGTCTTCCCCGGGGACGGCGACCACATCTTCCCCGAGGGGCTCGCCCCGCTGAGGGTGGACCGGGCCGCCGACCGGGCGGTCTACTGGGAACCGGCCGTCTGGGTCACCTACGACCTGCGGTAGACCGAGCCGGGAGCCGGGAGCCGGGAGCCGGGAGCCGGGAGCCGGGAGCCGGGAGCCGGGGCGGGGTCAGGACCCCGCCCCGGACCCCGGCCCGGCCTCGGCCCGGCTACTGGTCCGCGAGGGCCTCCCCGAGGCTGACGGCGGCCGACGCGTAGTCGGCCAGCAGCCCGGTGTGCCCGTGCCCCGCCTCGTGGCGCCGCTCCGGTGAGAGACCCGCCGGGCCGACCGTGGACACGGCGGCTTCCCGCAGCCGCGCCGCCGCCGGGCCCCGGGGCGGATACGGGGCCCCGGGCGCGTGGCGCCGGGCGGTGACCCGCGCCTGCCGTCCCAGCAGCACGCAGTGGATCCACAACTCGTCGGCGTAGGACTCCCCGAACACCTTCGCGATGTCCCGCGCCCACCGCCCGGCCTCCGGGCCCCGGTCGTCCAGCGTGCCGAGGGCCGTCGCCACCGCGTCCCCGCCCAGGTCCGTCCGGGGCAGCGCCTCCCGCCAGGTGAAGTGGTGGCGCGGTAGGGGCGTGTTCTCCTGGCCGGGCAGCCGGACGAAGCCCTCCCCGTACCGCATGTACGGCAGCCAGTCGAGCTCCTCCAGCACCCAGCCGTCCATCAGCAGCGGCCGGGCGTCCTCGGACCGTGTCGGGCAGACCGCGAGCCGTACCCCCTGTACGTCGCCGTGGCCGTTGATACTGCTGGTCCCGGTGTGCTCGGTGACGGTCGGCACCGCCAGCAGGGCGCTGCGGCCCCGGCCGCTCAGGAACGCCGCCATCACCTCGTCGTCGTGCCGCTCGCCGGTCGCCCGCGCGTACCGTCCGTACTCGGCCGCCACCGCGACCGGCAGGGTGATCGCCAGGGTCGGGGTGAACTCCTCGGGCGCGGCCCGCACCCAGCCCGCGCCCGCGAGGGCGGCGAGCCGGGCCGCCGCGCCGTTGCGGGCGTGCCAGTTGGTGTAGAACGCGAGGGCGTCGGCGGGGAACCGGTCGGCGCAGTGCGCCACCAGGTCGACGAAGTCGTCGGGCGCGGCGACATCGTCCTGGATCATCAGCTGGTGCGTGGCGCCGTCGGCGATCCGCGACCACGCCACCAGCGCCGTCCGCAGCGCGGACGGCGGCCCGTCCGGTTCTGGATCCATCGCCAGCCCTCCGAGCCCCAGCCGGTCGCACAACTCCTGTGCCTGGGCGCGGCGTACGGGGTGGGTCATCACGGCCGAACTGACTCGTGCACGGGCGGTGGGCATCGGGCACTCCTCCGGGCGATAGCGGTGATTGGGGGTGGCCGGCGTGTACGGGCGGACGTCGCCCGGTCCTGGCCGGCGGCGGGGCGCTCCGTCGCGTCCGTGCCGATCATGGCCAGCTGACACGGTGGTACGCGCGACGGCCCGACTACGGCCGGAAAGTGGCGGAAGGGGACCGACGACGACCGGAAATGACCGGGCGCGGCGGCGCGTACGCGGTGATAGGCGTACGGGAGCCGGGTGGGCCGAGGGCGGACGAGGTTGCCGGGCGGGCCGAAACGCGCATGACGGGGTGGTGTCGTACGGGGAGGATGGCAAAGGCTCCGCGATCGCGCCCGGCGGCGATCGTCCTCCCCGGCCACGACCGATCGGGGACCACCACCGCCCGACCATCACCCGCGGACGGCCCACCGACCTGCCGGGGCCGGGACCGGGAGCCGCCACCGAGGAGAGGCGTCACCACCATGGGAGACCCCGTGCCGTACCCCGAACTGCTGGCCCGTGTCCTGCCGGAGGGGGTGCCCGATCCGCTCACCGTCCACGAGGGGCAGTTCCATCGCGTCGTGATGGGCGCGGACCGGGTCGTGTGTTTCGCCAGGACCGGGGCGGCCGAGGCCCGGCTGCCCGCGCGGGCGGCGGCGCTGCGCGCCCTGTCCGGCATCGAACTGGGCTTCCGCGTCCCGCGACCGCTCCCTGTCCCCGTCGCGGGGGACGGGGCCGGGGAAGGGGAAGGGCCGCCGTATCTGATGCTCACCCGGATCCCCGGGGCACCGCTCGCGGCGGACACGCTCCGGAGCCCCGGGGCCTTCGAAGCGGTGGCCCGGCAGTACGCGACCCTGCTCACCGGGCTCCGTACCGCGGGCGCGGACGCCGGGCTGCGCGCCGTACTGCGCCCGGCCCCCGAGGGGGAGTGGCGGGAGTTCGCCGCCGGGACGCGCGCGTCGCTGTTCCCGCTGATGTCCGAAGCGGGCCGGACCAGGGCGGGCCGCGAACTGGCCGCCCTCGACGTCCTCACGCCCCTCACCGGAGCCGTGGTCCACGGGGATCTCGGCGGCGAGAACGTGCTGTGGGAGACGGCAGAGGAGAGGGAAGGCGAGGCTGCCGGGCCGCCGCGGTTGAGCGGTGTCGTGGACTGGGACGAGGTCTGTCTGGGCGATCCGGCCGTCGACCTGGCCGCCGTCGGTGCGAGCTACGGTGACGACCTGCTGGCCCGGGTGCGGGAGCTGGGCGGCTGGACGGACGGCGCGACGACGGACCGGATCGCGGCGATCCGGGGCACGTTCGCCCTCCAACAGGCGTTGTACGGCCTGCGGGACGGCGACGACGCGGAGGTCGCCGACGGTCTCACCGGCTACCGGTAGCCCCCGGACGCCGGACGACGGCGGCGTCCGGGCTCATGGCAGGGGTGTGCCGCGACCCCGCGCGCGGGCCCCGGTGACCCGCCCCCCTTCGCAACGGGGCGTCCCGGGAGCCCGCTCCGGTCTCGGACAGGAGGGCTCGTCGTCCTCCGGACGGTGGAGCAGGGCCGCCCGGAGCCATAACGCGGTGGCGCCCGCGAGCACTCCGCAGACGGCTAACCGGATCTCCTGCGCCACCGGGAGGAGCAACTGGACGACGGCCGCCTCCGCGGCCAGAAAGAGGACGGCGGCGGCGACGAGCGCGCGACGTCGGTTCCGGTTCATACCCGGGCCCTTCCGGTCGGTACGCCTCGGCGGGAGTCCGCCGGGCGAACGTCCTATACCCACCAGGCGTCCGGCTGACGCGGTATCAGGCACCGAGCGCGCGAGCACCGTTCCGGAAGACCTCCGCGAAGGGGTGGTGTGGGGCGCTTCAACAGCCCTCGATCACACCGGTGACCAGGTGCGGGGCAGGTGGGAGCGTTGACCGGTGCGGGTCGGGTGTGTGATTCCGGTTCGGGTTTCGGGCCGTACACGGACGAGGGTCCGAAACGAAACGACTCGATCCGTACCGAGCGGAATCGATCCGTATCGAGCGGAACCGGACCGGTGGCGAGCCGGCTCGGCTCGGTTCGGTTCGTGGCGCAGCACGGTCCGGTTGCCTGCGGGAGGCACCGGGTGGCACCGGGCGGGGCCACGCGGCGGAAGGGGCGCGGGCGGCGCGGCGGAGAACGATCCGCGGCGCCCGCGCCCCTTCGGCCCGAAGGCCGGTCCGCTCAGGGGCCGACCATCGCCAGCGCCTGGTCCAGGGCCTGGAGGAACCGGTTCGTCGTCGCCCGGTCCCGGACCGCGATCCGGATCCAGCCGGGTCCCAGGCCGGGGAACGTGTCGCCGCGCCGGGTCGCGAACCCGAGCCGCCGCAGCCGCTCCCGTACCTGCGCGCCCCGCCGTACGTGCAGCAGCACGAACGACGCCTCCGCCGCCGCCACCACCCGTACCTCCTCGAACTCCGCCAGTCCGGCCAGCAGATGGGCGCGTTCCACGGCGATCCGCCGGGCCGCCTGCTCGGCCTCCTTCAGGGCCGCCGGGTCCATACACGCCTCGGCCGCCGCGAGCGCCGGGGTCGACACCGGCCACAGCGGCTGGGCCCGCTCCAGGGCGCGTACCGTGCCCGGATCCGCGAGGACGTACCCGATCCGCAGGCCCGCCAGACCCCAGGTCTTGGTGAGGCTGCGCAGCACGATCAGGCCGGGGACATCGGTACGGTCCGCCAGGGTCTGGACCTCGTCCGGTACGGCGTCCATGAACGCCTCGTCGACCACCAGCAGCCGGCCGGGCCTGGCCAGCGCGGCGATCGCGGACGCCGGGTGCAGCACGGATGTCGGGTTGGTCGGATTGCCGACCACCACCAGGTCCGCGTCCTCGGGCACCCGCGCGGGGTCGAGGCCGAAGCCCTCGGCCTCGCGCAGCAGCAGCCGGGACACCTCGAACCCGGCATCCCTGAGGGCCGCCTCCGGTTCGGTGAACTGGGGGTGGACGACCAGGGGCCGGTGCACGCCCAGCTCCCGGGCGACCCGGGCGATCAGGACGAACGCCTCGGCCGCCCCGGCCGTCAGCAGCACCCGCTGCGGGGCGAGCCCGTGCCGCTCGGCGACGGCGGCCCGGGCGGCACGGCCGTCCGGATAGGCCGCCAGGGACGCCAGCGAATCGGCGATCCGGTCGCGCAGCCACGGCGGGGGAGTGCCGGTCCGCACATTCACCGCGAGGTCGGTCAGGCCCGCAGCGGCGTCCCGCATCTCCGCGTCACCGTGGTGGCGCAGGTCGAATGGGTCAGTGGGCGTGTGCATGGCTGCCGTGTCGGCCGAGTCCCCCGCCGATGTCCTGTCCCCCGTGTCCGCCCGTTCGTCTGTGCTCATCGTGCCCGTCGTGCCCATCGTGTGCGCTGATATTGCCGTGCTGGCCGTGTTCGTCATGCCTGTCGTACCCGTTGTGGGTGTCGTGCCCGCGATCCGCTTCCCGGGGCGCGCCGTCCGCCGGGCCGTCCGCCTTGCCTTCGGAGGGGTCTCCGGCCGGATCGACGGCCCCGGCCGTCACCACATCCGCCTCCGGATGGTCCGCGGCCCAGCGCGCCGTCTGCTTGGCCACCCGCTCCGGCAGGGCGCCGGTGAGGGGGACGTACGGTACGACGACGATCCGGCGCGACCCCGAGCGCAGACAGCGGTCGAGACCGCTCGGCACATCGGGTACGGCGAGGGAGACGTACGCGGTCTCCACCGCCGCGTACCCCCCGCGCCGTGACAGCCGCGCGGCCGTCTCCCGTACCCCGGGCTCGCCGTTCCGGCCGGTCGATCCCCGGCCGACCAGCAGAATCGTCACATCGGACCGGTCGGCCACGGCCGTCCCGCCCGGTTCACCGGCGGTTGCGCCGAGCGCTTCGGCGATCGACCGCTCCTCGGCACCGGTGTCGTCCCGGGCGCCGAGGCCGGCTATCAGCAGTACGGGCGGGGTGTTCACGCGTTCTCCTCGATCAGGGGGAAGGGGCGGTGCGGCAGGGGGTGGAGCGCGGACGCGACGGTGTCGCCGGGGCGGCGGACCGCCTCGCGCCGGGCTCGGGGCATGCGGTACGGCTCCCGCTCGATCGGGTGGACGGCACGGCTCATGAGTCGACTCCGGGGTGAGGGTGGGGGGTTGCGAGAGGGCACCGGACGACGGTGCGGCGGTCGAACGGACGGAGACGGAGGCGGAGACGGAGGTGGAGACGGTGGGGGGACGTACGACGGGGAACCCGCCGGGGGATGGCCGAAGGACGACGGTCCCACGGCGGACACCAAAAACGGAACCCGGCTTGGCACTTCGCCCGCGTCCGGGGATTCCGACGGACTCCGGTGGATTCCGGTGGATTCCGGGGGAGTACCCGTCCGGCGGCCTCCCAAGCACCGGGCACTTCCGCCCGCCGCCCGTGCCCCGGCGTACCCGGGAACACCTGCCCTGCCACGACCCGTCGCGAGCGCTCCCGGAGTACGCCGGGGCGTACGGTACGGCTCGCCCGCCGGGCCTGACGAGCCAGGCATCCGGCGTATCCCCCGACGCGGCTGGTCCGCGAGGCCCGGAGGGCCCGAACGTGCCGCCGGGCACCGGCCGCCGGGAGCCTGCCGGACCGTTTCCGCGGGTCCTCCGGAACGTGCCGCCAAGCACCGGTGGGCGCCCCCGTCCTGGGGGCGCCGGGTCTCCGCGGCGGTGGGGTGTCCGCCGTCATGACTGCCACCGGTGGCCGCGCGGGGTCACCGCGTGGCCCGCGAGCGCGCGGGTGGCCGTGTTGCCGACCGTCACGACGGTCATCATGTCCACGCACGCCGGATCCACTCGGCCCAAGGTGGTCAGTCGGCCGGAATCATCCGGCCGCGACGCGTTTCGGACGATCATCACCGGCGTGTCGGACGGCCGGTGCTCCGCCAGAGCGCCCAGCGCCCTCACCCACTCCCCGTCACGCCCCCCGCCGCACGGGCCGTAGAGCGTCACGGCCGCGCCCGTCGTCGCCGCGGCCCGTACCCGGCGCTCGACGGATCCCCACGGCGCGTAGGCATCGGCCAGCGCGACGCAGACGTGTTCCGGCCCTTCCCGCCCGGGTCCGGCCGACCCGGCCGCCGTCGCCGCCCGGACCCCGGGGACAACGACGACGTCAACGACATCGACGGCGTCCGTCGGGTACGCCCCCGCGTCACCGTTGCCGATCAGCGCCACCGCGTGCCCGGCCACGGCCCGTTCCACCGCCGTACGGCACCGTTCGTCGTCCGCGGTCCCGCCCGGCGCCAGGAACAGGGTGCCCGGCCGCAGCAGCTCGCGGATCCGGGCCGCGTACCGCTCCGGCCCCACCACGACGGACGCCCGGCGCAGTTCGGCGACCGCGTGCGGGGTGAGCGGGTCCATGGCGGCGCCCGGGCCCGTACCGAGGACGGCGAGCCGTCCGCGCGGCGCCCGGCGCACCACCGCGCACGTCGCATCGGCCGGCCGCCCCGGGGGCGCCGACTTCCGCTTCGGTACGAGCAGTTCACCGCCGTCCGCCAGGGCCGCCGCCTCCGCCACCGACGGGGTTCCGACGGCCGCCAGCGACGCTTCGGACGGGTGCGGTACGGCGATCCCCGCGAGCCGCTCCGCCGGATACGCCACCAGGGGCACCCCCAGCGACTCCGCCGCGCCCAGCAGGCCCGGCTCCCCGGCCTTCGCGTCCACCGTCGCGAGCCGGGCGACGCTCAGCGGCGAAAGGCCCGCGTCGCGCAAGGCGTCCCGGACGAGTCCGACGACCTCTTCGGCGGACACCCCGCGGGCCGCGCCGACGCCCACGACCAGCGACGGCGGGCGCAGGACCGCCGTCGCCGGGCCGAGGCGGCGGCCGAGGTCGAGGTCGAGGTCGAGGTCGACCAGCCGGTCCGTGATCCGGAGAACGGCGTCGCCCGGCATCCCGGCGGCCACATTCGGCGGCAGGGGTGGCAACGGGTGTACGGCGTCCGGCCGCAGCTCGACCGGGGCACCGGCCGCCACGGCCCCGGACACGGCGGCGACGGCGCCCTCCACGGGCAGCCCGGGCCACCAGGCGGCGTCGCCAGGGGCCCGTACGGCATCGGACACGAGGTCGGGCGGGGGTTCTGACATGGGAGAGTCCTCCGGGGCTCCCGGAATCCGGGTCACGGTCTCACTCCCGCGGTCTCACGGACCATGGTTCGCGACGGCGCGGGCCCGGGGCTCCCGGTGTTCGGACAATCGGGTGAAGGGGGCGGGTGTGAGGGAGATATGAGGGGCACAATCCGCTAGCAAGGGCGCATGGCGGTGTTCGTCGCGCTCGGCGCGTTCCTGATGACGCTGGTCGGCGGCTGGGCGGCCCATCGCGTCACCGACCGCCGTCACCTCGTCCTGGGGCTGGCGGGCGGGCTGATGCTCGGAGTCGTCGGCCTCGATCTGCTGCCGGAGGCGCTGGAGGCGGCCGGGCCACCGGTCTTCGGCGTCCCCCAGGCCCTGTTGCTGTTCGTCGGCGGCTTCCTCGCCGCGCATCTGGTGGAACGTCTCCTCGCCGTACGCAGCGCCTCGCACGGCGCGAAGGAACCCGCCACCGCCCCCGTGCCCGGCGGCACACCCGGGGCCGGCCCGACCGGACCCGGCGGGCGCCCCCGGGTCCCCCAGATCGGACTCACGGCCGCCGCCGCGATGGTGGGCCACAGCCTGATGGACGGCATCGCGATCGGCGCCGCCTTCCAGGTCGGCGAGGCGATGGGGCTGACCGTCGCCCTCGCGGTCGTCGCCCACGACTTCGCCGACGGCTTCAACACCTACACACTCACCAGCGCCTACGGGAACACCCGCAAGAAGGCGCTCGCGATGCTCTTCGCCGACGCCTGCGCCCCGGTCGTCGGGGCGGCGTCGACCCTGCTGTTCACCATCCCGGTCGAGGCCCTCGGCGCGTACCTCGGCTTCTTCGGCGGCGCCCTGCTCTATCTCGCCGCCGCCGAGATCCTGCCCGAGGCGCATCACACCCACCCCGCACGCTCCACCCTGCTCTGCACGGTCGGCGGGGTCGCCTTCATCTGGCTGGTGGTGGGACTCGGCCAGTGACCCCGCCGCCCACGGGGGAGGGCGGCCCGGCGTCACGGGCGGTTGGAAAAACGATTCTGCAAAGCCGTCGGCCGCTGTGGCGGACACGGGGGACACCGGCGACACGGAGGACGAGGCCGTCGCACGGTCGACGCCCCCGCCCCCGGCCGCCACGGCTCCGAACCCTGTCCCCGTCCCCGTCCCCGCCCGTTCGTTCATCGGACGCATCTCTCCACGAAGCGCCGGGCGACACCGGGCGTGGCCGCCCAGTGCGTATGGAGATAACTGGCGTGCACACCACCC
The DNA here is from genome assembly GCF_042753905.1 of Streptomyces sp. NPDC059248. Taxonomy (NCBI): domain Bacteria; kingdom Bacillati; phylum Actinomycetota; class Actinomycetes; order Kitasatosporales; family Streptomycetaceae; genus Streptomyces; species Streptomyces sp. NPDC059248. Next base: position 10,432 of record NZ_JBHYZV010000047.1, read on the forward strand.
TGGACGAACCCCTCGGTCCGCCGCTCGGGCCGCAGCAACCCCCACGCGGGCGCGGCGCCCGCGCCCGGCTCGACCACGGTCCGGTGGAACTCGTGGCCCCGGATCCTGGTACCCGCGACGGCCAGCGCGCTGTCGCCGACGGCGACGGCCTCCCGGTAGCCGAGGGTCAGCCGCTTCGTCATCCGGGCGTCGGCGTCGAGCACCCCGCACATGGGCAGCCCGTCCAGCGACCGGGTCAGATACAGCAGCCCCGCGCATTCGGCGGCCACGGGACGGCCCTCACGGGCGAACGCCGCGACGGCCCGCCGCATGGGCTCGTTCGCGGACAGCGCGTCCGCGTACACCTCGGGGAACCCGCCCCCGACGACGATCCCCGCCGCGCCGTCGGGCAGCGCCTCGTCCCGTACGGGATCGAAGACCACGACCTCCGCGCCGTACGCCCGCAGCAGCTCGACGTTCTCCGCGTAACCGAAGGTGAACGCCGCGCCCCCGGCGACGGCGACCACCACCCGCCGCTCCCCCGGCCCCCGCACGGGCCCGGAGCCCTGCCCGTCCCGGATGAGCGGGCCGGATCCGGCGGAACGCCCGGGCCCGACGGCACCCGCCGCGCCCGGTCCGACGCCACCCGCCGCGCCCGGCGTTCCGCCGCCGAAGGACACCTCCGATGCCCCCGCGTGCCGCGCCCCGGCCGCGACCGGCACACTCTCCGCCGAGCGCGCCACGGGCGTCCCCGCGGCCGGCGGCCCGACCGCCGCGGCGGGCTCCCCGGCCGGTTCCGGGCTCCAGGCCGGGGTGATCAGCGGGGGCGCCGAGCGGGCCAGGGCCAGCAGGCCCGGGAGGTCGCAGTGCGCCCGTACCAGAGCGGCCACCGCCGCCACCGCCGCCGTCGCGTCCGCGCTCCGCTCCGCCACCGGCACCAGACCCAGATGGCGCGACGGCGTCGCCACCTCCGGCCCCCGGGGCAGTGCCCCCAGGACCGGGACACCCACGGACTCCAGCGCGTCCCGCAACAGCTCCTCGTGGCGCGGCGACCCCACCTTGTTGAGGAGGATCCCCCCGATCCTGACCTCCGGGTCCCACGACACGAAGCCGTGCACCAGCGCCGCCACCGACCGCGACTGCGACGACGCGTCGACGACCAGGACCACCGGCGCCCGCAGCAGCTTCGCGACATGGGCCGTCGACGCCAGCTCACCCAGCCCCGACGCCCCGTCGTAGAGGCCCATCACGCCCTCCACGACGGCCAGGTCGCAGCCCGCCGAGCCATGGGCGAACAACGGCGCCACCAGCTCGGGCCCGCTCAGATAGGCGTCCAGATTCCGGCCCGGCCGCCCGGTGGCCAGCGCGTGGTACCCCGGGTCGATGTAGTCCGGGCCGACCTTGTGCGGTGACACCGCGAGCCCGGCCTCCGCGAACGCGGCCATCAGCCCGGTCGCCACCATGGTCTTGCCGCTGCCCGAAGCGGGCGCCGCGACGACGAGACGTGCTACCACTCGATGCCCCGCTGGCCCTTCTGCCCCGCGTCCATGGGGTGCTTCACCTTCGTCATCTCCGTCACCAGATCCGCGAACGACAACAGCTCGTCGGGGGCGTTCCGGCCCGTGATCACCACATGCTGGTTGCCCGGCCGGTCCCGCAGCACCGAGATCACCTCCTCGGTGTCCACCCACCCCCAGTGCAGCGGATACGCGAACTCGTCGAGGACGTACAGCCGGTACGCCTCCCGGGACAGATCCCGCTTGACCTGTTCCCAGCCCTCCCGGGCCGCCTCCTCGTTGCTGAACTGCCGGTCGCGCTGCACCCACGACCAGCCCTCGCCCATCTTGTGCCAGTCCACGGCGCCGCCCTCACCGGTCGCGCCGAGCACCTTCAGCGCCCGCTCCTCACCGACCTTCCACTTCGCCGACTTGACGAACTGGAACACCCCGACCGGCCAGCCCTGGTTCCAGGCTCGCAACGCGAGCCCGAACGCGGCCGTCGACTTCCCCTTGCCCACACCCGTATGCACCATGACCAGCGGCCTGGCACGGCGCTGCCGGGTGGTGAGTCCGTCGTCCGGAACGACGGACGGCTGTCCCTGCGGCATCAGCTCACGCTGCCTTTCTGCTGTCACCAGCGGTTCGAACGTCCTTCACCAGACCGGCGATCGCCTCGGCCCGCAGCCCGTCGAGGGTCACGGCGGTACCGCCCAGCTCACCCGCGAGCCCCCGCGCCAGCCCCAGCCGGACCGGACCGGACTCGCAGTCCACGACCACCGACGCCGTCCCGTCGGCGGCGTGCAGCCGGGCCGCCCGGGACGCCAGCGCCACCGGCTCAGGACCACCGGTCGCCCGGCCGTCGGTCACCACGACCAGCAGCGGACGCCGCGACGGATCGCGCAACCGCTCCACCCGCAGGACGTCATGGGCCTTCAGCAGCCCCGCCGCCAGCGGCGTACGCCCCCCGGTCGGCAGCCGGTCCAGCCGGGCCGCCGCCGCGTCCACCGAACTCGTCGGCGGCAGCGCCAGCTCCGCCTCCCGGCCCCGGAACGTCACCAGACCGACCTTGTCCCGGCGCTGATAGGCGTCCAGCAGCAGCGACAGCACCGCGCCCTTGACCGCGCCCATCCGCTGCCGGGCCGCCATCGACCCCGAAGCGTCCACCACGAACAGCACCAGATTGGACTCCCGGCCCTCCCGGACCGACTGTCGGAGGTCCTCCCGGCGCACCACGAGACCCGGACCGCCGCGTCCCCGGGCCCGCTGATGCGGCGCCGCCGCCCGTATCGTCGCGGCCAGATGCAGCCGTCCCAGAGCGCCCCGGGGACGGCGCGACCCCGTCGTCCTGCCGTGCTCGGCCCGCGCCCGTGACCTGCGGCCCGCGGCCCCCTCACCCGTACCGGGCACGGTCAGCGCCTTCGTACGGAACGGCTCACCGGAGGCCACCGGGCGCCGCTCCCCGCCGCCGGACGGCGCGGCCCCCGCACCGCCCTCCGGCGGGGCGTCCCCCTCGGAGCCCTCCTCCTCGCGCTCGCGCGGCGCGTCGTCCCGGCCGTCCGTTCCGTCCCGCTCGTCGGGCGCGTCGGGCGCGCCCGGAGGAGGCGGCGGCGCCCCGCCACCCCCGTCGGGACCACCCCCGTCGGGACCGTCGCCGTCCGTCCCGTCCCCACCGGGGTCCGGGTCGTCGTCGGGTCCTTCACCGGGGTCGGCGAACCGCTCCAGCGTCTCGTCGAGCTTCTCCTCGTCCAGGCCGGGCGCGTCGAAGGGATTGCGCCGCCGCCGGTGGGGGAGCGCCAGCAGGGCCGCCCGCCGGACGTCCTCCTCCAGCACGTCCTCCCGGCCCGCCCACGCCGCCAGCGCCGTCGCCGTCCGGGCCATCACGATGTCCGCCCGCATACCGTCGACCTCGAACGCCGCACAGGTCGCGGCTATCTGCCGCAGCGCGCCGTCCCCGAGCCGTACCCGCGGCAACCGGGCGCGCGCGGCCGTGATCCGCTCCCGCAGCGCCTCCTCGTCGCCCGCCCAGCGCGCGGCGAAAGCCGCCGGGTCGTCGTCGAACGCCAGCCTGCGCCGTACGACCTCCACCCGCTGCTCCGGCTCCCGGGACGCCGTCACCTCGACGGTCAGCCCGAACCGGTCCAGCAGCTGCGGACGCAGCTCGCCCTCCTCCGGGTTCATCGTCCCGACCAGCAGGAAACGGGCCGCGTGCCGGACCGAGACGCCCTCGCGCTCCACATACGAGGCACCCATCGCGGCCGCGTCCAGCAGCACGTCCACCAGATGGTCGTGGAGGAGGTTGACCTCGTCGACGTAGAGGATGCCGCGGTGCGCGTCGGCGAGCAGACCGGGTTCGAAGGACTTCACCCCCTCCGCCAGGGCCCGCTCGATGTCGAGCGCGCCCACCAGCCGGTCCTCGGAAGCGCCCACCGGCAGCTCCACCATCCGCGCGGGCCGCTCATCGCCCGTGCCGGGCTCGTGCGGGCCGTCGGGACAGCCCCGGTCGGGCTCCCGGGGGTCGCAGGAGAACCGGCAGCCCGGCACTACCGCGACCGACGGCAGCAGCGCCGCCAGCGCCCGGACCGCGGTGGACTTCGCGGTCCCCTTCTCGCCGCGCACCAGCACCCCGCCGACCCGCGGTGAGACCGCGTTCAGCAGCAGCGCCAGCCGCAGATCGTCCTGGCCGACGAGGGCCGTGAACGGATAGGGCATCGTGCTCATGCCTCCCCCTCCGGGGCGTTGTCCGGTTTCTGATCGTCGTATCGCCGCGATCGCGGCATCCCGGCGACGGGACCGGGCGCCGGCGGCACCGGCCCGGACGTCGACGGCACCGGCTCGGGCGCCGACGCCGTCTGCGCGGATACCGATGGCACCGGCCCGGACGTCGACGGCACCGGCTCGGATGCCGATGGCACCGAACCGGGCGCCGAAGGGACGGGACCCGGCTCCGACGGAATCGGCTCGGGCGTTCCGGGCGCGCCGGGCGGTACGAACGGCAGACCGGGCGGCGGGCCGCCCTCGATCAGGCGCAGCAGCCCGTCCGTGTCGGCGTGCTCCTCGATCAGCTCGCCCAGCCGGTCCAGCTGCTCCTCGCGCAGCGCGTCGAACGAGGTGTCGGGAGCGGGCACGAAGCGCCGCCCCGCCGCCTCGGCCACCCGCCGCAGGAACGCCCGCCGGAAGCCGTCGCTCTCCAGCGACCCGTGCCAATGCGTGCCCCACACCTCCCCGACACGGCAGCCGTCGAGGAACGGCTCGCCCCCGAGGACCTCGGCGACCCCGTGATGGATCTCGTACCCCTCGACGGGCTCGCCGAGCGCGGAACCCGAGGGCCGCGCCAGGGTCTTGGCGGCCGCGAACCTGACCCGTACCGGAAGGAGTCCGAGCCCCTCCACCGCACCGGCCCGGGACTCGACCTCGTCCTCGATGTGCTCGCCCAGGAGCTGGAAGCCGCCGCAGATCCCCAGCACCGGACGGCGGTCGGCGGCCCGGCGCGCCAGCGCGTCCGCGAGACCCCTGCGGCGCAGCCAGTCCAGCGCCCTGACCGTGCCCCGGGTGCCCGGCACGACCACGAGATCGGCGTCCACCAGCTCCTCGGGCCGGTCCACGAACCGCACGACCACACCGGGCTCGGCCGCCAGCGCGTCGACATCGGTGAAGTTGGACATCAACGGCACCGCGCAGACCGCGATCCGCAGGATCTCCGCGCCCACCGGCGGCGCCACCATCGACTCGCGGACCGCGCCCCGCAGCGACACCCGCAGCCCGTCCTCCTCGTCGATACCGAGACCGTGGGCGTACGGCAGCACCCCGTAGAACGGGCGGCCCGTCACCGACGTCAGCATGTCGAGCCCCGGCCGCAGCAGCCCCACGTCCCCCCGGAACTTATTGATCAGATACCCCGCCACATGACGCTGGTCCACCGCGTCCAGCAGGGCCGTCGTACCGAAGAAGGAGGCGAAGACCCCACCGCGGTCGATGTCGCCGACCACCAGCACCGGGAGGTCGGCCGCCCGCGCGACCCCCATGTTCACCAGGTCCGTACGGCGCAGATTGATCTCCGCGGGACTGCCGGCGCCCTCGCAGATCACGGCGTCGTACGTGCTCCGCAGCTCCTCCAGGCACTCCAGCACCGTGGTCAGCAGCTCGGAACGCCGCCCACCGCGGCCGAAATAGCCCTGGGCGCTCATCTCGCCGACCGCCCTGCCCAGCAGCACCACCTGACTCGTCCGGTCGCCCCCCGGCTTCAGCAGCACCGGATTCATCAGGGCGCTCGGCTCGATCCGCGCCGCGCGCGCCTGCATGGCCTGCGCCCGGCCGATCTCCGCGCCGTCCCGGGTCACGAACGAGTTCAAGGACATGTTCTGCCCCTTGAACGGCGCGACCTTCACGCCCCGGCCCGCCAGCCAGCGGCAGATCCCCGCCGTGACGACGCTCTTGCCCGCGTCCGACGTCGTCCCGGCGACCAGCAACCCGCCGCCCCGCTTCCGTCCGGCCATCGCCGCCACCCCCTTCCGTCCTGATCGGATGCCTCGTGCGAGGCCGTGCCCGAAATCCCCGACCGATGTCTCGTGCCCGGACCGTTCGGTCCACGCGTCCGGAACCCCATGCTGGGGCCTCGTACCAACATCCCGTCGGCCCCTGTGGGCTACCGCCCCTTTGTGGAAAACTCCGTCACCCTCCCGGGGCGACGACCCCCGCCGGAAGACCCGGTACGGCCGTACCGCGCCCGGCCCCCGGCCGCCCCGCCCCCAGCCGCCCGGCGAGCAGACGGCCCGCCACGCACACCCCCAGGGCCAGCGCGCCCACCCGCCGCGACAGCCGTACCGCGCGCTCGATGTCCCCGGTGGCGACCGGCCGCGCCCCGCCGTTCAGCACGGCCCGGTGCTCGACCCGGCCGCCGTAGGCCAGCGTGCCCCCGAGCCGGACGCCGAGAGCCCCGGCGAACGACGCCTCGACCGGACCCGCGTTGGGGCTGGGATGCCCGTGCGCGTCCGCCCGCCAGGCCCGTACGGCACCCCGCGCGTCGCCGCCCGCGACCACGGCGAGGGCCGCCGTCAGCCGGGCGCCCGGCGCGCCGACCAGGTCGTCGAGCCGGGCCGCGGCCCAGCCGAACCTGCGGTACCGGGGCGAACGGTGCCCCACCATCGCGTCCAGCGTGTTGGCCGCGCGGAACCCGACCAGACCGGGCACTCCCGCCACCGCGCCCCACACCAGGGCGCCGACCACCGCGTCGGAGGTGTTCTCGGCGACGGATTCGACCACGGCACGGGCGATCTCCGGCCCGTCCAGCGCCTGGGGATCCCGCCCGCACAGATGCGGCAGCCGCTCCCTGGCGGCCTCCAGGTCGCCCGCGGCCAGCGCGTCGCCCACCGCCCGGGCCTCCCGGGCGAGGGACGTACCCCCGACGACGGCCCAGGTGGCGGCGGCGGTCAGGGCCACGGCCGCGGCGGGCTCCCGGCGCGCCGCACGCGCCGCCACGGCGGCCACGGCGACGGCGCCGCCCGCGCATGCGGCGGCGTAGAGGGCGCCCCAGCCGCGGTGGTCACGCCACAGCAGGCGCTCGGCAGCGCCCGCGGCCCGCCCGAAGGCGGCCACGGGGTGGCCCCGGCGCGGGTCGCCGAGCAGCAGGTCGCCGAGGAGGCCGGCCGTGGCGCCGTACGCGAAGACCCGGTCGGCACGCATCGCTCAGCGCCCGTGGGAGACGGCCGGAGAGCCGGCGGCGGGAGCTGGTCCGGGACCGGTCGGCGAAAGGCGGAGGGGGGCCGGAGGGGACGGTGAGCGATGCGTGCCGGAAGGATTCAGCGGACCCCGGAGGGACCGCGACGCGCTCCCGTGAGCGGGGGCCGAGACGATGCCGCGCATGGCGAATTGTCCTCACTCAGGGTGTCCGCGCCCTGGTTCGACGTGAAACGGCGGCGAGAGTTCCTGGCTCCCGGGGACGTACTCCCCGGTGACAGTGGCGGGACCGCGCCGGATTCGCACCGGCTTCCTCTGCTGCCTCCGTAGTGGCCCCGGCAGTCCACCACGGGGTGAGAACGGCCGTCAACTCGCCCCTGACCTGCGACGGAGCAGTGTGCGCAGAGCCACATCCCCGGTTCGGGAGCCGGATACGCGAAGAGCCGGGCCCGACCCGCGAGGGTGTCGGACCCGGCTCACCGCGGCCGTGGGGACGGCCGGGCACCGAGCAGGTCGGGGCGGGGGATCAGGTGATGATCAGGTAGATCCCGTACGCCACGGCCAGCGTGCAGAGCGTGAAGCAGGCATAGGCGCCGGTACGGGCCAGGGGCGCGGAGCCCCCGTTGGCCGCGGCGGCGTCCTGCTTGGTCAGGCCGATGACTCCGAGGGCGAACAGGCCCACGAGGAACACGGTGCCGACGAGGCTGACACCGAAGACGGAGCCGAGGGCTTCCCAGTCGATTTTCATGGTGATCTGTCCTTACACCGCGGCCGGGCTGGCCGGACCGGTCTCGGGGGCCGACGGCGCGGGAGAAGGGGTGGAGGTGGGGGAGGAGGGGATGGTGGTCTTCAGTTCGTCGTGCTCGACGACACCGGCGGGCGGCGGGGTGACGGCCGCCATGGCGGTGGTGACGACACCGGGGGAGTCCGTGGAGTCGCCGTCGGAGGCGGCGGTCCCGTCCTCGACGTCGTTCACATTGGTGTGGTCGACGACCTGGCGGCGCGAGATCACCCAGATCGCGGCGGAGGAGGCCACGAGGAAGACCGCGACGGCGGCGACGCCCCAGTCACCCTGCTTGGTGACGAACTCGGAGGCGGCGGCGACCAGACCGGCGGCCGGCAGGGTCAGACCCCAGGCGACGAACATCCGGGTGGCGGTGGACCAGCGGACCACACCGCCCTTGCGGCCCAGGCCGGCGCCCATGACGGCGCCGGAGCAGGAGTGCGTGGTGGAGAGGGAGAAGCCGAGGTTCGAGGAGGCCAGGATGACCGTCGCGGCGCTGGTCTGGGCGGCGAAGCCCTGCTGCGGCTGGAGGTCGGTGAGGCCCTTGCCCATGGTGCGGATGATGCGCCAGCCTCCGAGGTACGTACCGAGGGCGATGGCGACACCCGCGGAGACGATGACCCACATCGGGGGGTTGGAGCCGGGGGCGAGGACGTTGCCGGCGACCAGGGCCAGGGTGATGACACCCATGGTCTTCTGGGCGTCGTTGGTGCCGTGTGCCAGGGAGACCAGTCCCGCGGAGGCGATCTGACCCGCCTTGTACCCCTTGTCGGTGGCCTTCAGGTCGGTGTTGCGGCCGATGCGGTACGTCATCCGGGTGCCGATGTAACCGGCGAGGCCGGCGACCAGGGGAGCGGCGATGGCCGGGATCAGAACCTTGGTGATCACCGTGCCGCCGTTGACGGAGCTGAAGCCGACGGAGGCGACGGTCGCACCGATCAGACCGCCCATCAGGGCGTGCGACGAGCTGGACGGCAGTCCGACCAGCCAGGTCAGCAGATTCCAAAGGATGGCGCCGACGAGCGCCGCGAAGATGACTTCTGGGGTGATGCCTGCCTCGTCGACGATGCCACTGGAGATCGTCTTGGCGACCTCCACCGACAGGAACGCGCCGACGAGGTTGAGCACGGCGGACATGGCCACCGCGGTCTTGGGCTTCATGGCGCCGGTCGAGATGGTCGTCGCCATCGCGTTGGCGGTGTCATGGAAACCGTTCGTGAAATCGAACACGAGAGCCGTCACGATCACTATCGCGAGCAGCAGCGTGATGTGTTCCATTTACCCAGGCAATCTTTGGAGGTCAGTGGCTCGCCGAACGTAAGTAACCTGGGTGAACGGAAGGTGAACTGGGGCCGGACTGAGGGTGTATCCAAGCGGTTCTCGCGATTCCGCTTCGGTTTCCGGGGCCTCTCGGGGACCTCTTGGGGGCGTCTCCGCCGGGGCCGGCGGGGCTCTCCCGGGCAGAAAGAGCGATTCATCCGATCTTGTGGTGATATCCATCACGGGGGCCCTGTCCCCCCGGAACCCCGGCTGACAGGATCGCCCCCATGACCGAACCGACCGCACACACGTCCGACGGCGCTCTCGAACACACCTGGCGGCAACTGGTCGAAACGGCCCGCAGAACGGCCGCGGAGGGACTGGTCGTGGGGACCTCCGGCAATGTCTCCGCGCGCGTGGGGCAACTGGTCCTCGTCACCCCCAGCGGAGTGCCCTACGACCGGCTCACGGAGCGTGACCTCACCGCCGTCGACCTCGAAGGACGGCAGGTGATCGGGGAGCTGAAGCCCACAAGTGAGCTGCCGCTGCACCTGGCGGTCCACCGGTCGCGCGACGCCGGTGCCGTCGTCCACACCCACGCGGCCCACGCCACCGCGGTCTCCGCCCTGGTCGCCGAGGTGCCCCCGGTCCACTACATGACGGCGGACCTCGGCGGTCCGGTACGGGTCGCGCCGTACGCCGTCTACGGCTCCGACGAGCTGGCCGGGAACATGCTCACGGCCCTCCGCGACCGGGAGGCCTGCCTGCTGGGGAACCACGGCACCGTCGCGGTCGGCGCGACGCTGGAGCAGGCGTACGACCGGACGGCGCAGCTGGAGTGGATGTGCCGGGTCTGGCTCCTCGCCGCCTCGGTCCCCGGACTCGCCCCGCGCCTCCTCACCCGCGACCAGCTCGCCGAGACGGCGGACCGGCTCCGCTCGTACGGCCAGCCCGCCCGACGACCGCGCCCCGCGCCCGAACAGCGCGCGTCGCCGACCGCCTGACGCGACGGACCCCGCCGACCGCCCACCGCCCCGGCCGACCGCTCACCGCCCCCGCCGGGGCTTCCCGCTCACCGCCCCCGCCGGGGCGGCGCGCCCGGCCGCGCGCACCGGCTCTCCCGCGGCCGTGCCGGGGCAGCCCGCGCCCGGCGTCCCGTACCCCGGTGGGCGGCGCCCCACTGGCAGCCGGGCGCGCCGGTCCCCACACTGGAACGGTGCGCCCGGTAACCGCGACGGCCGCCGCCGTCACCACAGTCGCAGTCGCAGGCATCGGCACCGCCGCGGCCCTCGCCCGCCGCGCCGTCGACGCCACCCTGCGTCCCGCGCCCGACCGGCCGCTCCCCGGCGACCCCCGGCTCACCGTCCACGCCGTCGGCCCCGGCCGGGTGACCCTCACCCGCGCCCTGGCATCCCGCAGACCCGGGACGTACGGCCTCACCGGCCCCGGTGTCCACGCCGTCGCGGGCCCCGTGATCGACGATCCCGCCACCACACCCGACACCGTCGTCCGGCGCCTCGACGCGGTCGGCCCCGCCGCCCCCGAGCCCGGCACCAAAGTGCGGATGAGCACCGGGCTGCACACCGGCGACCCCGACTCCGCACTCGGCATCGCCTACGAGGAGGTCACCGTCCCCGGCGAGCTGGGCGCCCTCCCGGCCTGGTTCGTCCCCGGCACCCGCGACCTCTGGGTGATCGCCGTCCACGGCCTCGGCACCACCCGCGAGCTGGCCCTGAACCTGCTGCCGTTCCTGCACGGCCGCAGCCTGCCCGTCCTCGCCGTCGGCTACCGCGGCGACCCCGGAGCGCCCCGCTCGCCCGACGGGCTCGGCCACCTCGGCGAGACCGAGTGGCGCGACCTCGACGCGGCCCTCCGGTACGCGGTCTCCCGCGGCGCCCGCCGCGTCGTCCTCCACGGCTGGTCCACCGGCGCCACCATGGCCCTCCACACCGCCGCCAACTCGGCCCTGCGCGAGCACGTCACGGGCCTGGTCCTCGACTCCCCGGTCCTCGACCAGGAGGCGGCCCTGCGCGCCCTGGCCCGCGCCCGGCACGTCCCGGGCCCCCTGGTGCCCCTCGTCGTCCGGGCCGCCCGCGGCCGGGCGGGGCTCTACCGCGACCGGCTGCCGGTCGCCGCCGACGCCCAGGCCGTCCGCGTACCGACCCTGATCCTGCACGGCCCCGACGACACGCTCGCCCCCTGGGGCCCCTCCCGGCAACTCGCCGCTGCCCGTCCGGACCTGGTCACCCTGCGAACCGTCCTCGACGCCCCGCACGCGGCGATGTGGAACACCGACCCCGCCGCCTACGAGGAGGCGCTGCGTCGCTTCCTCACCCCTCTGATGTAGCGGCCGGGACGGGCCCGGCCGGGGTCTTCCGGGTGCCGTCCCGAGGCCCCGGCCACCACCCGCTGAACGCGGTCCGTCCCGTTCCGTTTGGGCTTTCGGGCCGTCAACGGGAAGACTGCTCCCCGTGACGTCCCGAAAGCCTGATGAGCAATTGGCGCGCAACCCCAGACTCCGTCTCGTCCGCCCGCGACCGCTGACCAGCGCACGCAAGGCCGTGACCACCCGGCGCACCCGGCCCGCGCCGAGGCCCCCCGAGGGCACACCGCCCCCCGCCGAACTGGCCCGCCAGGCCCGTACGGTCCTCTCCGACGCGGTACGCGTCGCCCGCTGGGCCGCCGTCGACGGCGACGCCGCCGGTACGGTCCCGCTCACCGATACCACCGAGGAGCGGGCCGCCGCCGCGCTCGGACTGACCCCGCGGCAGGTCCGCGCGGGCTGGGACCGCGCCCGGCTCGCCGGACTCGTCGAACTCCACGGCGACACGGCGCGCCCCGGCTGGCGGCTGAGGGCCTGGGACCGCGACGACATGGCCGTCCTGCGGGGCTGGGTCGCCCTCTTCGACGCCTGGTCGCTGGCGCATCCCGCCCCCGGCGGCACCGCGCCGACCGCCGTCGCCGAAGTCGTCGAGGCCGTGCCCCAGCTGCTGTCCCTCCTCCAGCTGTCGGCCGGCCCCGTCCTCGTACCGGCCCTGCTCGACCTGCTGGAGCAGCGGGTGGCCGAGCTGCGCGAGGAACGCTGCGAGGTCGCCCTCGCCCCGACGGCCCCCGGCGCCCCGGACGCCCCCGCTGTCCCGCAGGTAACAGCGGCATCGGCTGCACCTGAGGGATCTGCCGGATCTGCCGGATCTACGGGTTCAACGGGCTCTACGGGCCCCGCGGCATCGACCGTCCCCGCCACCGTCTCCGTGTCCGTGTCGTCCGCACCAACCGACCCGGAGGCACCGACCGACTCCCGGACCCCGACCGACTCCCGGAACCCGGCCGTCACCGAGGTCGCGATCGTCACGGAGGTCACGGTCGCCCCGGGTGGCTCCCCGATCGCGGGAGTCGCCGCCGTCCCCCCGCCCGGCACGGCCGCCCCCCTGCTCGACTGGGCGCTCGACGGCCTCGCCGCCGTCGGCGCCCTCACCCTCGACCGGGGCCGCTCCGCCACCCTCACCCCCCTCGGCAACTGGGCGGTCTGGGTCAAGCTGGAGCAGATCTGCGTCGCCGCCCAGAGCCCGGCCGGGAACATCGAACAGCCCGCCGAGGACATGCTCCGCGGCTGTGCCCGGCTCACCCCGGGACCCGCCCGCGCCGAATACCGCGCCTGGCTCGCCGCCCGTACGGTCGCCGGGGCCGTCGCCGAACTGCTCACCGTCGCACGCGGCGAGGACGCCCTGCTGCGCGGCCTCGCCTTCGAGGCCCTCCGTGTCGTCGGCGCCCCCGCCGAGGGCGAGGTCAGGGCCGCGTCCGGCGAGCCGTCGCTGCGCCCGTACGCCCTGCTCTGGCTCGCCGAGTACGACGGCGTCGACCCCGAGGACGCCCATGACGCCCTCACCCGCGAGGAGGCCACCTGGCTCTGGGTCGACACCGCCGCCGCCGTCGCCGACCACGGGGAGCCCCAGCTCCTGCTGCGCCATCTCGACGCGGCGGTCCAGGGCACGGTCCCGGCGCTGCTGGACGAGGTCCGCTCCGGCGGCCACCCGCGTACGGTCCAGGTCCTGGTCGCCCTCGCCGCCGCGCACCCCGACCCGGCGCTCGCCAAGGCGCTGCGCCGCGCGGCCTTCCAGGTCCACACCGGCGGCGCCTGACCCCGCCCCCGTGCCGGATCCGCCGGTACGGGGCCGGGAGCGCGCGCCTCCGGCCCCGTACCGACGCCCCCGGCACGGACCCCCGCACCGGGAGCGGAACCCGGCCACCGCCGCACCGCCGCACTGCCGTCCTGCCCGGGGCCGCCAGGTGGCCGCCGTGCGGCCGGTAAAAGCACTTGCACGCCCCGTTAGACTGGCCCTATGGCCATTCTCCTCGCGCAATAGACGGCGTCGTAGCAGCGCACGCCCACCCCTCCGCCGTCCATACCGCTGTTTCTGGAGTCTGTCCGTGATCACCGCTTCCGGCATCGAGTTGCGCGCCGGCGCCCGTGTCCTCATCGAGTCCGCTTCCTTCCGGGTCGCCAAGGGCGACCGCATCGGCCTCGTCGGCCGCAACGGCGCGGGGAAGACGACCCTCACCAAGTGTCTGGCGGGTGAGGGCATCCCCGCCGCGGGCGCCATCGCCCGCTCCGGCGAGGTCGGCTACCTCCCGCAGGACCCGCGCACCGGCGACCTCGACGCCCTCGCCCGCGACCGCATCCTCTCCGCCCGCGAGCTGGACACCGTGCTCCGCAAGATGCGGGAGAACGAGGACCGGATGGCGAACGGCCAGGGCGCCACGCGCGAGAAGGCGATGAAGAAGTACGAGCGCCTGGAGACCGAGTTCCTCACCAAGGGCGGCTACGCGGCCGAGGCCGAGGCGGCCACCATCGCCGCCGCCCTCGGACTGCCCGACCGGGTGCTCGGCCAGCCGCTGCACACCCTCTCCGGTGGTCAGCGCCGCCGTGTCGAACTCGCCCGGATCCTCTTCTCGGACGCCGACACGCTCCTCCTCGACGAGCCGACCAACCACCTCGACGCCGACTCGATCGTCTGGCTCCGGGACTATCTGAAGACCTACCGCGGCGGCTTCATCGTCATCTCCCACGACGTCGACCTGGTCGAGACCGTCGTCAACAAGGTCTTTTACCTCGACGCCAACCGCGCCACCATCGACGTCTACAACATGGGCTGGAAGCTCTACCAGCAGCAGCGCGAGGCCGACGAGAAGCGCCGCAGGCGCGAGCGCCAGAACGCCGAGAAGAAGGCCGCCGCCCTCAACGCCCAGGCCGACAAGATGCGCGCCAAGGCCACCAAGACGGTCGCCGCGCAGAACATGGCCCGGCGCGCCGAGCGGCTGCTGTCGGGCCTGGAGGACGCCCGGGTCGCCGACAAGGTGGCCAAGCTCCGCTTCCCCGAACCCGCGCCCTGCGGGAAGACCCCGCTGCGGGCCGAAGGGCTCTCCAAGTCCTACGGGTCGCTGGAGATCTTCACCGATGTCGACCTGGCCGTCGACAAGGGCTCCCGGGTGGTCATCCTGGGCCTCAACGGCGCCGGCAAGACGACGCTGCTGCGGCTGCTCGCCGGGGTCGAGGACCCCGACACCGGCGCGGTCACCCCCGGTCACGGTCTGAAGCTCGGCTACTACGCCCAGGAGCACGAGACCCTCGACCCCGACCGCACCGTCCTGGAGAACATGCGGTCCTCCGCGCCCGACCTCGACCTCGTCGAGGTACGGAAGACACTGGGCTCCTTCCTCTTCTCCGGCGACGACGTCGACAAGCCGGCGGGGGTCCTCTCCGGTGGTGAGAAGACCCGGCTGGCCCTGGCCACGCTGGTGGTGTCGGCGGCGAACGTACTGCTGCTCGACGAGCCGACGAACAACCTCGACCCGGCCAGCCGCGCGGAGATCCTCGGCGCGCTGCGGACGTACAAGGGCGCGGTCATCCTGGTCACGCACGACGAGGGCGCGGTGGAGGCGCTGGAGCCGGAGCGGATCATTCTGCTGCCCGACGGCGTCGAGGACCTGTGGGGCGCGGACTACGCGGACCTGGTGGCGCTCGCCTGATCCCGCCGGAGCCGGGCGCGGTACCCCCGCGCTCGGCGCGACGGGCGTTGATGATCACTTCCGTAGGGATCATTCGGCTCACGGGTGATCCGTCATCTGAGTGAGACGCTCTGGTACCCCGGTGTGGTTGCTGGCGCAGGCCGAACATTTTCCACCAGCCAGGTCGCGGCCCGGTGCGCCTCCCCGCGCACCGGCTCTGACCTGGTGTCTCTTTCCCGATCCGGATTTCGGAGCGGATCCACGGGCCGTCGGAATCCAGGATTCCGGCCTGCTGGGGGCGGCTTTGCACCGTGAAGCTCGTCCCATGGACCTTGCCGAATGGGTGGCCAGGAGAGCCGCAAGGGGTGATCATGAGAAGTCCAGAGCGCACTTCCCATGAGGAGGCACGGGTGGCCGAGACTCTGAAGAAGGGCAGCCGGGTGACCGGCGCCGCGCGCGACAAGCTCGCGGCAGACCTGAAGAAGAAGTACGACTCCGGTGCGAGTATCCGGGCGCTGGCCGAGGAGACCGGCCGGTCCTACGGATTCGTCCACCGGATGCTGAGTGAGTCCGGAGTCGTCCTCCGCGGACGCGGTGGCGCGACCCGGGGAAAGAAGGCCGCCTCGGCCTGACGCGCGGAGTCGCCTTCGGGCGCTCCCGCGTCGTTCCTCCGGACGCCCGCCGGATCCGGGCGCGCTGGGTCGACACGGCTCGCGCGTCGGGTCCGCGCAGGTCATGGGCGGCCCGTCGCCGGACGGCTCTCCGGTGCCGGGCGGGGTCATCCCCCCGGTCGCCGGGTGTGCGCCCGGCGGGATTCGCTTGGTCCGCCGGGTGGTTACTGTGCGGTCGCTTAGTCTACCGTGGACTGGCACCGTGCCGCACCGACCCGGAGGCGCCCCATGACCACGCCCGAATCCGTACAGGACACCCCGCGCGACGACGTGCCGGAGACCGTGCTGGACGAGGACGGCGTACGGCTCACCATCGCGGACGCGGTGGCCACGGTGACGCTGGCCCGCGCGGCCAAGCGGAACGCCCAGTCGCCCGCGATGTGGCGGGCCCTGGCCCGGGCCGGACGGTCGCTGCCGGGGTCGGTCCGGGTCGTGGTGCTGCGCGGAGAGGGCCCGTCCTTCTCCGCCGGACTCGACCGCCAGGGGTTCACCCCGGAGGGCTTCGGCGGCGAGCCGTCGTTCATCGACCTGGCACGCCGTGACGACGCGGCGCTGGACGCCGCGATCGCCGAGTACCAGGAGGCGTTCACCTGGTGGCGCCGGAGCGATCTCGTCTCCGTCGCCGCGGTGCGGGGGCATGCCATCGGGGCGGGCTTCCAGCTCGCCCTCGCCTGCGATCTGCGGATCCTCGCCGACGACGCGCGGTTCGCCATGCGGGAGACCAGCCTCGGTCTGGTCCCCGATCTGACCGGTACGCATCCCCTGGTCTCCCTCGTCGGCTACGCCCGCGCGCTGGAGATCTGCGCCACCGGGCGGTTCGTCCACGCCGACGAGGCGGAGCGCACCGGCCTGGCCAATCTCGTCGTCCCGGCCGCCGAACTCGACGCGGCCGTCCACGACCTCACCACGGCCCTGCTGGCCGCGCCCAGGGACGCCGTCGTGGAGACGAAGGCGCTGCTCCAGGGCGCGGTGCACCGTTCGTACGAGGATCAGCGCGCCGCCGAGCGCGCGGCCCAGGCGCGCCGTCTCCGGGATCTGGCGGGCCTCGGCGACTGAACCCGGATCAGCGCCGGGGGCCCGGCCGGTCCACCGCCGTGACCAGGACTGATACCGGGAGATCCGCCCCGAGCGCCGCCAGGGCCGCCGCCCGGACCGCCCGTACCACCGCCAGCGGCCGGTGATCACCCGCCATCGCGCACTCCACCCGCACATGATCGGACGCCCGGTGCACGGGCGCGCCCAGGACCCCGGTCAGCCCGGCCACACCCGGGACCCGCGCCACGGCGACGGCGACCGGGTCGTCCGCGTAGTCGGACGGGGGCACACCGGCCGTCGACCCGTCCCGTCGCCCGGTCGGTCCATCGGCGCGGCCGGGGTCCGCCGAAGCGTCCAGCACATCCGTGAGTCGTAGATCGATCCCGGCCACCACCAGGTCCAGGGTGTCCCGCGCCGCCGTGAGCAGGGCGCCGCGTACCGCCGCGCCCAGCGCCGCCAGTGACTGCCGGGCCAGCGCCGCCCGGTCCGCCGCGAACTCCGCCTCGATCCGCAGCGGGCCGTACGGCAGGGCGCTCGGCGGGGCCGGTACCGCCGGGGCGAGCGCCGCCGGGGGATCGGCGAGCCCGAGCCTCACCCCGCCCGGACGTACGCCCCCGATTCCGGCCGCCGCCCGGATCAGTACCGCTCCGGCGGCCCGTTCCGCCAGCCAGGCGCCGTCCTCGGCCCGGCCCAGTGGCAGCAGCCGGCCCGGGCCGAGCCGGGCCCGTACCGCTTCGGCAGTGGTCATGCCCCCACCCTGCCGTATCCCCGGCGCGAGACCCGGCATTCCGCCTTAGTGTGGGGACATAAGGGTGTAAAGGCGGCAATCATGGCGCTACGGCCCACCGTCGTCGGCACCCGAATGTTCGGCAGGGCCTGGAAAGGACACCGGTATGAGTGACACCGCCAGCAGTGGATCCGGCTCGGGCGACGAGCCGAGGAGGACGTCCGTGAGCAAGCGGGGCGGCGGCGACCCCGGCTCCCGGGGCCGTACCACCATCGCCGACGGCGTCGTCGAGAAGATCACCGGACTCGCGGCCCGGGACGTCGTCGGCGTCCACGCCATGGGCAGCGGACTGTCCCGGACCTTCGGCGCGGTCCGCGACCGGGTACCGGGCGGCGCCAAATCCAGCGTCACCCGTGGGGTGAAGGCCGAGGTCGGCGAGGTTCAGACGGCCATCGACCTGGAGATCGTCGTCGACTACGGCGTGTCGATCACCGATGTGGCCCGCGCGGTACGGGAGAACGTGATCTCGGCGGTGGAGCGGATGACGAGCCTCGAAGTCGTCGAGGTGAACATCGCCGTGAGCGATGTGAAGCTCCCCGAGGAGGAGGACGACGAAGAGGAGCCCCGGCTCCAGTAGCCGAGGGCCGCGGTTCCGGTGGTCCGGACGAAGGAGCTGGGAATGAGTATGTCCGCGGTCGGCCTGGTGGCCGGAATGGCACTCGGCTTCGCCGGGTACTTCGGCGGTTTCGGCGCGTTTCTGCTGGTCGCCGCGCTCGGGGCGGTCGGGTTCGTGGTGGGGCGCTTTCTGGAGGGCGACCTCGAACCCGGTGACTTCTTCCGGAGCCGCGACCGCGGCGACCGGCCCCGGTGACGCGGGTGGCGGGTGAACGGGGCGGCCTCGGAGCCGGCCCGTCCGATACCGCTGGTACGGCCCCGGTCGCCGCGGGCGACCGGGGCGCGACCGTGGTCGCCGACCGGGTCGTCGCCAAGATCGCCGCACAGGCGGCGCGGGAGGCGCTGGGCCGGATTCCGAAAGGCGGCTCGGCGCCGCATGCCGGGGTCGTCGTCCACCACGACACCGCGCGCGTACGGATCAGCCTCGACCTCGACTACCCCGCCGACATCGGCCGGCGGTGCGCCGCCGTACGCCGCCGGGTCGTGGAGCGGGTGACGAGCCTGGCGGGCATGGACGTACCCGAGGTGGACGTCTCCGTCGAAGGTCTCCACCCGGCGCACGCGCGGGCGGCGGGGGAGCGTGACGTCCGATGACGCACCCCGACTCCGGTTCCGGCCCGGACATCGCGGCCGTGCCCGCGCCCGGCGCCGCCGCCGCGAAGGCGCGGCGCCCTTGGTCCACCCGGCGCCTGCCCGCCGCGCTGCTGGCCCTCGTCGTCCTCGGCGGCGCCGGGATCCTGCTCTACGACATCGCGGCGGTACGCGCCGGCCGGCCCGGCATGGCCTGGCGGCGCACGGCCGCCGACGACCTCGCGAGCCGCCCCCTCGACGACACCTGGGCCATGGCCGTCGCGGCCGCGGTCGCCGCCATCGGCCTCTGGCTGCTGATCCTCGCCCTCACCCCCGGCCTCCGCGCCCTGCTCCCCATGCGCCGCGACGCCGACCCGGCCGCCCCCGGGCCCGTACACGCGGCCCTCGCCCGCGACGCGGCGGCCCTGTACCTGCGCGACCGGGCACTGGAGGTGCCGGGCGTGCAGTCCGTACGGGTACGGGTGGGGCGCCGCAAGGCGTCCGTACGGGCGCGGTCCCACTTCCGCGACCTCGACGAGGTCCGCGCCGACCTGGACACGGCCCTCGACGGGGCCGTCGGCGAACTCGGCCTGGCGAAGCCGCCGGTGCCGTCGGTACGGGTGGCGCGGCCGCCCCGCAAGAAGAGGTGAACCGATGCTGCGGACCGTCAACCGAGTGGCACTCGGACTCGCCGGAGTGGTGCTGCTGGCCGTCGGTGGCGCGGCCCTCGCGGCGGGCGCGGGGCTCTCCGTACCGTCCTGGTGGCCCTGGTACGGCCCCGGCGACGTCCCGCTCAGCACGGCGGACCGGGACCGCTGGCGGTCCGAGAGCTGGTGGTGGCCGGTCGTCATCGCCGCCCTCGCCGTCCTGGTCCTGCTCGCGCTCTGGCTGCTGCTGGCCCAGCTCCGCCGCGCCCGGCTCGCCGATGTCGTCGTCGACACCGGCTCCGACGGCGACATCGCACGGGTGCGGGGCCGGGCCCTCGAACAGGCGATGGAGGCGGAGGCCGAGTCGCTCGACGGCGTCGCCCGCGCGCGGATCGCGCTACGGCGCCGCGGGGGTGAGCCGGAGGCGCGGGTACGGCTCAAGCTGGAACCGCACGCCTCCCCGGCGGGGACGCTGCGCGCGCTGACGGCGGAGGCGGTGGAGCACGCCCGCGCCTCCACGGGCCTCGCGACGCTCCCCACCACCACCCGCCTCCACGCCTCCCGCCACGCCCCGACCCGCGTCGCCTGACGTTTCCCTCTCCGGGTGCCGCGCTTCTAAGAGCCCCTGGGCTGAGCGGTCATGTCCGTCGTCGTGGGGAGGGCGGGTGCGGGGTCGCCCCCGCAGCCGTCGGCGGTACGGCAGCGGTGACCGTTTCCAAGGCCCAGGGTTCCGCCGACGGCGAGGAGGTGACCCCGGGACCGACCGACCAACCCGCGCCGCACGGGCGACCCGCAGGGTCCGGGAGTGCGGCCAGCCAACAAGACACACAAGACCCCGCACAACACCCCGCACAACACCCCGCGTCAGAAGCCGTGTCGCGCGCCCCCGTCGACGGGCAGCATCACACCCGTGAGGTACGACGCCGCCGGCGACAGCAGGAACGCGGCCACCCGCCCGAACTCCTCCGGCGCCCCGTACCTCCGCAGCGGAATCCGCGACTCGTGCCCCGCCCGGGACGATTCGGCGTCGCCCGTCAGGGCGTCGAGTTCGCGGACCCGGTCCGTGTCGATCCGGGCGGGCAGCAGGCCCACGACCCGGATGCCGCGCGGGCCGACCTCGTCCGCGAGGGATTTGGCGAAGCCGGCCAGGCCGGGGCGCAGGCCGTTGGAGATGGTGAGGCCGGGGATCGGTTCGTGGACGGAGCCGGAGAGCACGAATCCGACGACACCGCCTTCCCCGAGCGCCCCGACGGCGGCCCGCGCCAGCCGTACGGCGCCGAGGAAGACGGATTCGAAGGCTCCCCGCCACTGTTCGTCGGTGTTGTCGCCCGCCGACCCCGGCGGCGGGCCGCCGACGCTGATCAGGACGCCGTCGACCCGGCCGAAGTGCGCCCGCGCGGCGGCCAGCAGCCGCTCCGCGCCTTCGGGGTCGGCGTTGTCGACGGCGACGCCGACCGCGTCGGCGCCCAGTTCGGCCGCCGCGTCCGCGACGGTCTTCTCGTCCCGTCCGGAGACGACGACCTTCGCGCCCTCGGCGACCAGCGCCCGCGCGGACGCGTTGCCCAGTCCGCGGGAGCCCCCGGTGACGATGTACACACGGTCCTTCAGTCCAAGATCCATGGGCTTATCCTGCCGCGTCGTCACCCGAGAGCGCGAGGGCCGTCGTCACCAGGGCGATATGGCTGAACGCCTGCGGGAAGTTCCCCAGCTGCCGCCGGGCCCCGGGGTCGTACTCCTCGGCCAGCAGTCCCACGTCGTTCCTGAGCGCGAGCAGCCGCTCGAAGAGTTCCCGGGCCTCGGTGTCGCGGCCCGTCATCCGCAGGGCGTCGGCGAGCCAGAAGGAGCAGGCCAGGAAGGCGCCCTCGGATCCGGGCAGCCCGTCGACCGCGGTGCCTTCGGTGCTGTAGCGGCGTACGAGACCACCCGCGGCGCCCAGTTCGGCGCGGACGGCGTCGACGGTGCCGACGACCCGGGGGTCGTCGGGCGGCAGAAAACCGACCCGGGGGATCAGCAGGGTCGCGGCGTCCAGTTCGCGTGATCCGTAGTACTGGGTGAAGGTGTTGCGCGCCGGGTCGTACCCCCGTTCGCAGACCTCCCGGTGCACCTCGTCCCGCATGGCCCGCCAGCGGTTGACGTCCCCGCGCAGGCCGGGGTCGGCCTCCAGGGTTCGTACGGCCCGGTCCGCGGCCACCCAGGCCATCACCTTGGAGTGCACGAAATGCTGCCGGGGCCCCCGTACCTCCCACAGTCCCTCGTCGGGCTCGCGCCACTTGGACTCCAGGAATCCCAGCAGGCTGAGCTGGATGAACCAGGCGTGTCTCTCGCCGGGGATGCCCTGCTGTTCCGCGAGGAAGAGGGAGTCCATGACTTCCCCGTACACATCGAGCTGGAGCTGGTCCACGGCCGCGTTGCCGACGCGTACGGGGGCGGAGCCGCCGTAGCCGGCCAGCCACGGCAGCTCCGTCTCGGGGAGCCGGCGCTCGCCGCCGAGCCCGTACATGATCTGGAGGTCCGCCGGGTCGCCGGCGACGGCCCGCAGCAGCCAGTCGCGCCAGGCCGCCGCCTCCTCCTGGTAGCCCGCGGCGAGCAGGGCGCCCAGGGTCAGGGTGGAGTCCCGCAGCCAGCAGAAGCGGTAGTCCCAGTTCCGTACGCCGCCGATCTCCTCGGGGAGGGAGGTGGTGGGGGCGGCGACGATTCCGCCGGTGGGGGCGTAGGTGAGGGCTTTGAGGGTGATGAGGGAGCGGACCACGGACTCCCGGTAACGGCCCCGGGTACGGCAGGTGGCGGACCATCCCTCCCAGTCCGCGAGGCTGCACCGCAGGGCCTCGTGCGGATCGAGGAGATCGGGGCGCTGCTCGTGGGAGGGGTGCCAGCTGAGGACGAACGCCACCCGGTCGCCCTCGCCGACGGCGAACGACGAGACCGTGCTGAACTGCTGCCCCCAGGTCCGTACCGGCGGTTCACTGCGCAGCCATACGGAGTCGGGGCCGGCGACCGCCACCCGGTGGCCTTCGGAGCGGCGCATCCACGGCACGATCGAGCCGTGGTCGAAGCGGAGCCGCAGGACGGACTCCATCTCGACCGTTCCGGTGACGCCCTCCACGATCCGGATGACATCGGGGGTGATGTCCCGCTGGGGCATGAAGTCGACGACCTTGACGGTGCCGGTCCTGGTCTCCCAGCGGGTTTCGAGGACGAGGGTGTCGCCGATGTAGCGGCGGGACGTACAGCGCTCCGCCCCCTTGGGGGCGATCCGCCAGTGACCGTTCTCCTTGTCGCCCAGCAGGGCGGCGAAGCACGCGCCGGAGTCGAACCGCGGCAGGCAGAGCCAGTCGACGGAGCCGTCCGTACCGACCAGGGCCGCCGTCTGGAGATCGCCGATGAGGGCGTAGTCCTCGATGCGTAGGGTCACGTTTCGCGTGTTCCCGTTGCGTACGAGGGTCAATCAGCCGGGTGCCCGATCCGCCCGGGGCGGGAGGGGCCACCGGGACGGGCGGGTTCAGGTCGTCGCGGGTTCCTTCGGCTCCCCGGCCGAGGTCTCCTCGTTCGCGGCCCCCGCGGCCCCCGCGGCCGCGGACTCCTCCGCCGCCTCCGCCCCCGCCTTCGCGGCCTCGGCCTCCGCGGCGGCCCGCCGGTCGCGGATCTCGCGGCGGACCAGGATCACCCAGCCGACGGGGACGGCGGCCGTGAACAGCCACCACTGGACGGCGTACGCCATGTGCGCGCCGATGGAGTCGTGGTCCGGGGAGCCGATCATCTCGGGCTTGCCGTCCACGGGCTCGGGACCGGTCAGCTCGACATAGCCGCCGAGCACCTCCTTGCCCAGCAGCTCCGCCTGCTGCCCGCTGTTGATCAGCATCACCTGTCGCGGCGGCAGCCCGGCGAGGTCCTTGATTCCGCTGGCCGCCGTGGTCTCGTCGGCCTTGAGCCTGCCGGTGACGGTCACGGTGCCCTTGGGCGGGGCGGGGACCTCGGGGTACGCCTTGGGGTCGGTGGCCGACGGCACCCAGCCGCGGTTGACCATGACGACCCGGCCGTCCCCGAGCACCAGCGGCGTCAGCACATGGACACCGACCCGCTCGTCGGAGTCGGTACGGCGGCGGACGACGACCTCGCCGGAGGTGTCGAAGACGCCCGTGGCGACGACCCGGCGCCAGTAGTCCGCGCGGGGGACCTTGTGGCCCGGGGAGGTCAGCTCGGTGACCGCGACCGGCTTCGCGTCGAGGTTCCGGGCGATCA
The DNA here is from genome assembly GCF_042753905.1 of Streptomyces sp. NPDC059248. Taxonomy (NCBI): domain Bacteria; kingdom Bacillati; phylum Actinomycetota; class Actinomycetes; order Kitasatosporales; family Streptomycetaceae; genus Streptomyces; species Streptomyces sp. NPDC059248. The sequence continues at coordinate 34,197 of NZ_JBHYZV010000047.1, forward strand.
GCGCGTTCTGCTCCACGCGGCGCTCATGGCGGTGGAACTGCCAGAAGCCCAGCTCGATCATCGTGGGGATGAGGACGAGCCCGATGAGGGTGAGGCTCACCCACTGCCGGGTCAACAGGAAGCGGTACACGGATCGACGGTACCTGTCGCCCCCGGCGCGCCCGCCGGTGGGGCCCCTTCCGTGCGGCGGGCCGTGGCCCGGGAAACGTTCAGACGTTGTCGACGATCCCGACCCGGCCCTCGGCCCGGGCGCAGTGCGCTCCGCAGTACCAGTGGCCCTCCGCCTCGACGCCCTGTCCGATGATCTGGACCCGGCAGTGCTCGCAGATGGGCGCCATCCGGTGGATGGCGCAGGCGAAGCAGTCGAAGACGTGCACCGCGCCCTGCGCGTGCACCTCGAACGACATCCCGTACTCGTTACCGCAGACCTCACAACGTGCCATGGGGCACAGAGTGCGGTCGGCGGCGGCCGATCGCGACGGCGACGCGCCCGGCCGTCACCCGACTGCAAGACACGGCCCGGGCCATGACTCGGGCCGTGACTCGGGCCGTGAATCAGGACGCGGCTCGGGCCACGACTCGGGACGCGGCTCGGGATACGACTAGGCCGGATCCGCCGGGGCCACGTCCCGCAGGAGCTGGGTGAAGGCCGCCTCGTCGACGACCGGGGTGCCGTACGTCCGGGCCTTGACCACCTTGGAGGTGATCGATTCGGGGTCGTTGGTCACCAGCAGGCTGGTCAGCCGGGAGACGCTGGTCGCGATGTGCAGTCCGGCGTCGAAGGCCCGGTCCTCCAGCAGCTCGCGGTCGACGGAGGTGTCGCCGGAGAAGGCGATTCGCATCCCCTGCCGCAGCGGCTGCCCGGCCACGTACCGCCCCGGGTTCGGATGGGGGCAGGCGGGCCGCTTCCGCGACGGGCGCCAGCCGCCGTACCCGGAGCCGCCCGACGGACGGTGGCCGTACGACGACTGGTAGCCGACGCGCGGGGACCCGGCGGGGGCGTCGGACCACTCGGTGAGCGGACGGCACTCCAGCAGCGGCAGCCGCACCCCGTCGCGGACCGCCGCCCGCAGACTCGGCCGGAACGCCTCCGCCAGCACCCGCGCGTCGTCCAGCGCGTGGTGGGCCCGCTGCTGGACCACCCCGAAGTGCGCGGCGAGCGACTCCAGTTTGTGATTGGGCAGCGGCAGGGCCAGCTCCTTGGCGAGCGCGATCGTGCACAGCCTGCTCCGGACCGGCGCGGTCCGGCCCGCGCGGGCGTACTCCCGGGCGATCATGGACCAGTCGAAGAGGGCGTTGTGCGCGACGAGCACCCGGTCCGCCAGCCGCTCCGAGAAGGCGTCGGCGATCTCGGCGAAGAGCGGGGCGCCCGCCAGCACGTCCCCGGTGAGCCCGTGGATCCAGACCGGGCCGGGGTCGCGCTCCGGATTGACCAGCGTGTACCAGTGGTCCTCGACGTCGCCGCGGGCGTCCAGCCGGTAGACGGCCGCGGAGACTATCCGGTCGTCCCGGGCGAGTCCGGTGGTCTCCACATCGACCACCGCATACCCCTGGGGGTACGCGGTGGGCCAGTCCGCCGCTGTGGTCGCGCTGTCGTCGAGCATGGTCACAGAGAATACGGCCCGCCACTGACACTCCGGTGGCCGATCCTCCCACCATCCGGATTCCGCCCCGATCCGCCTGCCCCGTGCGCCCCTTACGCCCCCTCAGCTCCTTCAGCTCCCGGAGTCCCGTCCACTCCGCCGTCCCCGCCCCCGTCCCCACCCTCGTCCCCACCCCGCCCGCGTCCGCCGGTCTCCGGGCGGGTCGCTCCCGGGACCGCGGGCCGCCCGGTGGGACGCTCCCCGTGATGACGTACGACGCCACCGGGGCCGAGCCCCCGGCACCGCCCCCGCGCCCCCACCACGAGCCCCACGACACCGGGCTCGGCACCCGGCTCAACTGGCTGCGCGCCGCCGTACTCGGGGCCAACGACGGCATCGTCTCCACGGCCGGTCTCGTGGTCGGGGTCGCGGGCGCCACCGATGACCGGGCCGCCCTGGTCACCTCGGGTCTTGCCGGGCTGCTCGCCGGATCGATGTCCATGGCGGCCGGGGAGTACGTCTCGGTCTCCACACAGCGCGACTCCGAGAAGGCCGCGCTCGCCGCCGAGCGGCGCGAGCTGCGGGAGGAGCCCGAGGCGGAACTGGCGGAGCTGGCCGGGCTGCTGACGGAGCGCGGACTCTCCCGGGAAGTGGCCCGGGAGGCGGCGGTCCAGCTCACCGAGCGCGACGCCCTGCGCGCGCACGCCCGGGTGGAGCTGGGCATCGACCCGGACGCGCTCGCCAACCCCTGGCACGCGGCCGGCGCCAGCTTTCTCGCCTTCACCGTCGGTGCCCTGCTGCCGCTGCTGGCGATCGTGCTGCCCCCGGCGGACATCCGGCTGGCGGTCACCGTCGGCTCCGTACTCGTGGCCCTCGTGTTCACCGGCTGGTGGAGCGCCCGGCTCGGCGCCGCCCGGACCGGTCCCGCGATCCTCCGCAACGCGGGCGGCGGGGCGCTGGCGATGGCGGTGACCTACGCGGCGGGGTCGCTGCTCGGCGCGGCGGGAGTCTGACCCGCGCCGACGGCCGGGAGCCGGTCGCCCCAGTTGGTGGAAGTCACCAAAACTTGCTGACAATCAGTCTCGCATACTTGTTGGTAACAACGTCTGGTCCCGCCCGTCGGGCCGCGTCTACGGTGCTTCCATGTCGAACCCGCCCGATGTCGTGCTGTGGTCGATCCCCGCCTTCGTGCTGCTCACGGCCGTGGAAATGATCAGCTACCGGCTACGCCCGGACGAGGAGGCGGCGGGTTACGAGTCCCGGGACGCGGCCACCAGTGTCGGCATGGGTCTCGGCAGCGTGGTCTTCGACTTCCTGTGGAAGATCCCGATCGTCGCCGTCTACACGGTGGTGTACGAACTCACCCCGGCGCGCGTCCCCCTGCTCTGGTGGACGCTGCCGCTGATGCTGCTCGCGCAGGACTTCCTCTACTACTGGTCCCACCGCGGCCACCATGTCGTGCGGATCCTCTGGGCCTGCCATGTGGTCCACCACTCCAGCCGGAAATTCAATCTGACGACGGCCCTGCGCCAGCCGTGGACCACCCTCACGGTCTGGCCGTTCTATCTGCCGATGATCGCCCTCGGGGTCCATCCGGCGGCCGTCGCGCTCTGCTCGTCGGTCAATCTCGTCTACCAGTTCTGGGTGCACACGGAGCGGATCGGAAAGCTGCCCCGGCCGGTCGAGTACCTCTTCAACACCCCGTCGCACCACCGGGTGCACCACGCCTCCCAGGGCGGCTATCTGGACCGCAACTTCGGCGGCATCCTCATCGTCTGGGACCGGCTCTTCGGCTCGTTCACGGTCGAGTCCGAACGGCCCGTCTACGGACTGACCAAGAACATCGACACCTACAACCCGCTGCGGGTCGCCACCCATGAGTACGCCGCCATAGTCCGCGATCTGCGGGCGGCGGCCTCCTGGCGGGAGCGGGCGGGGCGGCTGCTGCGCGGGCCCGGCTGGCAGCCCCCGACAGCCGCGACCCCCATCACCCCTGAGTCCTTCACCACCCCCGAGACCCCCGCAGGACGTGCCGCGTGACCACCGAGCGGATACCCGAGTCCCCGCACTCCCCGCACTCCCCACGGGCCGGCCGGACGCCGGCCGACCGGTTGCCCATCGGCCGGACGCCCGTCGACCGGGCCGAACTCGCCGCCCGGGTGCTGACCGCCGCCTTCGCGGTGGCGCTCCTGGCCGATCTGGGCTCCCTCGTGGCCGGCGCCGAGACCGGTCACCGGATCGCCAAACCGCTGCTGATGCCGCTGATCGCGGCCTTCGTCCTGGTCCGGGGCGGCCCCCGGCTCCTGGTCGTGGCGCTCCTCTTCGGCTGGGGCGGGGACGTCTTCCTGCTCTCCGGCGCCGAGTGGGCGTTTCTGCTCGGGATGGGCTCCTTCGCCGTGGGCCATCTCTGCTATCTGGCGCTCTTCGCCCGGATCGGGGGCGGTGCCGCGCCCCCGGCGTGGTCCGCGCCCGTCTACGGCGTCGCCCTGGTCACGGCCGTTGCCCTGCTCTGGCCCGACCTCCCGGCCGAGCTGAGGATCCCGGTCGCCGGATACGCCCTGCTGCTGACCGTCATGGCCTGGCGGTCGGCCGTGCTCGGCCCGCTCGCCGGGGCCGGCGGCGCGCTGTTCCTGGTCTCGGACCTGATCATCGCGACCGGGGTCGCCGACTGGCCGCAGCTTCCCGAGCCCGACTTCTGGATCATGTTCTTCTACAGCGCCGGGCAACTGCTGCTCGCCCTCGGGGTGCTCGCCGCGGTACGGCCCGGCAGGCCTCCGGAGCCGTAAAACCGCGGGCTCGTACGGCGGGGAAAAGGGGAGAGGGCCGGACATCCGTCCGGCCCTCTCCTTCACGCTCCCCGTGACGGTGTCACGGGGCGGGGATCAGCGGCGTACCGCGTCGAGCGCGTCGGTGACGCCCTCGCCGTAGAAGCCGTTCTTCCGCTTGTCGCCCTCGCAGACCGCGTCCACGACGCCGTCGTTGTTGAAGTCGTACGGGTTGGTGCAGGCGGTGTCGTCGGCCTGGCCGTACAGCAGCGCCTTCACGAGCGCCGGCGGGGCGTAGGGGTACTTGGACTTGATGAGCGCGACGACACCCGCGACATGCGGGGAGGCCATCGACGTACCGGCCTTGTAGCCGTACTTGCCGCCGGGCAGCGTCGACAGGATGCGGCCGTCGACCGCGCCGCCGTCGGGAGCCTGGTAGCGGGTGGCGTCACCGCCGGGCGCGGAGATGTCCACCACGCCGTTGCCGTAGTTCGAGAACGACGACTTCAGGCCCTTGGCGCCCAGCGACGAGGTCGTCACGACGCCCGGGAGCTGCGTCGGGATGTCGAGGCAGACGCTCGGGTCGATGGTCCGCGTGGTCGGCGCGGGAGCGTCGTTGGGGCTGGTGGTGTCGGTGAGCTGGTCTGCGGCCAGGTCCATCCGGGAGTTGCCGGCGGCGGCCACGTTCACCGCGCCCCGGCGCTCGGCGTAGCGGGTGGCGCGGGTGACGGACTCGACCAGGGCGGTCTGGTCCGGGTCGGTGGCGCAGTTGAACAGCCACGGGTCCACGTAGTAGCTGTTGTTGGTGATCTCGGCGCCGTTCTCGGCGGCCCAGACGAAGCCGCAGACCACGGACTCGGTGTAGAAGAACCCGTCGGGGTTGGAGACCTTGATGCCGGAGACCTTCACACCGGGCGCGACACCGGTGACGCCGACGTCGTTCTTCGCCGCGGCGATGGTGCCCGCGACATGCGTGCCGTGGTCCGACTCGGTCGGACCGGGGCGCCAGGAGCCGGGGGTGGTGTCCGGCTTGCCGGTGACGCAGTTGGCCGAGGCGCGGGTGTCGAAGTTGGGCGCCAGGTCGGGGTGGGTGTCGTCGACACCGGTGTCGATCACGGCGACCGTGACCTTCTTGCTGCCGAGGGTGCGCTGGTGGGCCTGGTCCGCCTTGATGGCGGGCAGGCTCCACTGGAGCGGCTCCAGCGGGTCCTGGGCGTCGGTGGCGACCGCGGCCGCGTCCTTCGCCTCCTGGGCCGTCAGCGGGCGCTCGGAGTCGATCGCGGTGTCCGTGGCGGCGGCGATCGGCGCCGTACGGGTGGCACCGGCGGACTCGACACCGCGGACCGTGCGGATCGTCTGTCCGAACGACGGGTTCTTCGAGTGGACGACGATCACGCCGATCTGGTCGTAGGCGATGACTATGGAGCCGCCCGCGGCGGCTATCGCCTTCTTGACCGACTTGGCGGTGCCGTGGCCGCCCTTCACATTGACCACGTACGACAGCTGGGGGCCGTCGAACGACGCCGCCGGAACCGCGGCGGCCGCACCGGCCGATACGGCCGCGTCCGCGGCCGAAGCGGCGCCCGCGGGGAGGAAGCCGAGCGTGGCGGTGAGCGCGAGACCCGCGGTAAGGGCCGTCACACGCCGCCGTCTGGTTCCCGGATGAGCCATGGGTTCTCCACATCATCGAAATACGGTGCCGGATCACTGGCTCCCGCCCCTCGCGCGCGATGCACCGATGGGCGGGTACATGGCAAGTGAACTTAGCGTCGATCTTGGTTGTCATCAATGTGTTCGAGCGGACAAACGGCATCGGGGCGATCGGGGAGGAGGAAAAATCATCGAAGTTGAACCCGCCCGGCGTGCTCTCCGTGCCGTTGTCGGGAGGTGGAGCACCATCGAACCGCCCCCCGACCCCCCGAAATACCGAGGCCCGCTTTGTCTGGATTGTCAAGCCATCTGCCGACGACCCCGGCGTCAACAGGAGAGTCCGTGACCACCGACGCACCGCCGCCACCCGCGAGCTCCACCGCCTCCGTCCCCGCCCAGCCCACCACCGAGAGCTTCGCCGAGATGCAGCGGAGCGCGGAGTTCGGCGAACTGCGCCGCTCCTACCGCTCCTTCGCCTTCCCCCTGACGATCGCCTTCGTCGCCTGGTACCTGGTCTACGTCCTGCTGTCGAACTACGCGGGCGACTTCATGGGCACCAAGCTCTTCGGCAACATCAATGTGGCGCTCGTCCTCGGCCTCGCCCAGTTCCTCACCACCTTCCTCATCGCCTGGTGGTACGCACGGCACGCGGCGCGCGAACTCGACCCCAAGGCCGAGGCGATCAAGGCCCGGATGGAGGCCGGGGCGTGAACCACTCACTCCACCTCGCCGCCGAGAGCGCGACCACCGAGCACCGGCCGCTGATCATCACCCTGTTCGGCCTCTTCGTCGTCGCCACCCTGATCATCACCGTCTGGGCCGGGCGGCAGACCAAGAGCGCCGCCGACTTCTACGCCGGCGGACGGCAGTTCACCGGCTTCCAGAACGGGCTCGCGATCTCCGGCGACTACATGTCCGCCGCGTCCTTCCTCGGCATCGCGGGCGCCATCGCCCTCTTCGGCTACGACGGCTTCCTCTACTCCATCGGCTTCCTCGTCGCCTGGCTGGTCGCCCTGCTGCTGGTCGCCGAACCGCTCCGCAACTCCGGCCGGTTCACCATGGGCGACGTCCTCGCCTACCGGATGCGGCAGCGCCCGGTCCGTACCGCCGCCGGGACCTCCACGATCGTGGTCTCCATCTTCTACCTGCTCGCCCAGATGGCCGGCGCGGGCGTCCTGGTCTCCCTGCTTCTCGGCATCACCAGCGACACCGGCAAGGTCCTCATCGTCGCCCTCGTCGGCCTGATCATGATCCTCTACGTCACCATCGGCGGGATGAAGGGCACCACCTGGGTCCAGATGGTGAAGGCCGTGCTCCTCATCGCGGGCACCCTGCTCATCACCTTCCTGGTCCTGCTGAAGTTCGACTTCAACATCTCCGACCTCCTCGGCACCGCCGCCGAGCAGAGCGGCCACGGCGCCGCGTTCCTGGAGCCGGGGCTGAAGTACGGCGCCACGGGCACCTCCAAGCTGGACTTCCTCTCCCTCGGCATCGCCCTCGTCCTCGGCACCGCCGGACTGCCGCACATCCTCATCCGCTTCTACACCGTGCCCACCGCCCAGGCCGCCCGTAAGTCCGTGCTCTGGGCGATCGGCATCATCGGCACGTTCTATCTGATGACGATCGCCCTCGGCTTCGGCGCCGCGGCCATCGTGGGACAGGGCGAGATCACCGCGTCCAACAAGGCGGGCAACACGGCGGCACCGCTGCTCGCGCTCCATCTGGGCGGCACCGACTCGACGGCCGGCGCGATCCTGCTCGCGGTGATCTCCGCCGTCGCCTTCGCCACCATCCTCGCCGTCGTCGCGGGCCTCACCCTCGCCTCGTCGTCCTCCTTCGCCCACGACATCTACGCCAACGTCATCCGCAAGGGGCAGGCCACCGAGAAGGAAGAGGTACGCGCGGCCCGCTGGGCGACCGTCGCCATCGGCGTCGCCTCCATCGCGCTCGGCGCCCTCGCCCGCGACCTCAATGTCGCCGGGCTCGTCGCCCTCGCCTTCGCGGTCGCCGCGTCCGCGAACCTGCCGACGATCCTCTACAGCCTCTTCTGGAAGCGGTTCACCACCCAGGGCGCGCTCTGGTCCATCTACGGCGGACTGATCTCCTCCGTGGTGCTGGTGATCTTCTCGCCGGTGGTCTCGGGCAAGCCCACGTCGATGTTCAAGAGCGTCGACTTCTACTGGTTCCCGCTGGAGAACCCCGGCCTGGTCTCCATCCCCCTCGGCTTCCTCCTCGGCTGGCTCGGCTCCGTCCTCACCAAGGAGAAGCCGGACGCGGGCAAGTACGCCGAACTGGAGGTCAAGTCCCTCACCGGCGTCGGCGCGCACTGACCTGCCCGACCACAGCCACGACACAGGGCCGGTGACGGGGAGCGGCCGTATCGGCGGTACGCGATACGGCCGCGCCCCCGCCCCCGGTCGCCGCCCGAGGCGGCGGTCTTGTCACAGCCCTGACGTAGGCTCGGAACGGACGTCGGGTTCCGGGATGCGGTACCCCGTCGCCCTGTCCGTCCGTCTCATCGGGGGAGGAGGCCCGACCGTGCTCGTCGACACCTACGGCCGGGTGGCCACGGACCTTCGGGTCTCGTTGACCGATCGGTGCAATCTGCGGTGCACCTACTGCATGCCCGAGGAAGGGCTGCGGTGGCTCGCCAAACCGGATCTCCTCGACGACGAGGAGATCGTCCGGCTGGTCCGGATCGCCGTCACCGACCTCGGTATCACCGAGGTCCGGTTCACCGGCGGCGAACCGCTGCTGCGGCCCGGACTCGCCGGCATCGTGGAGCGCTGCGCCGCGCTCGACCCGCGCCCCCGGATCTCCCTCACCACCAACGGCATCGGACTCGCCCGTACCGCGACGGCGCTGAAGGCCGCCGGCCTCGACCGGGTCAATGTCTCCCTCGACACCCTGCGGCCCGAGGTCTTCAAGACCCTCACCCGCAGGGACCGCCACCGGGACGTCCTGGAGGGGCTGCGGGCCGCCCGGGCCGCCGGACTCGACCCCGTCAAGGTCAATGCCGTCCTGATGCCGGGGCTCAACGACGACGAGGCCCCCGACCTGCTGGCCTGGGCCGTCGAACACGACTACGAGCTGCGTTTCATCGAACAGATGCCGCTCGACGCCCAGCACGGCTGGCAGCGCGACGGCATGATCACAGCCGGGGACGTGCTGACATCCCTGCGGACCCGTTTCACGCTCACACCCGCGGGCGAGGACGACCGCGGCTCCGCCCCCGCCGAACGCTGGACCGTGGACGGCGGGCCCCATCGCGTGGGAGTGATCGCCTCGGTCACCCGCCCGTTCTGCGCCGCCTGCGACCGTACCCGGCTCACCGCCGACGGCCAGGTGCGGACCTGCCTCTTCGCCCGTGAGGAGACCGATCTGCGGGCCGCCCTGCGGGACGGCCGGCCGGACGAGGAGATAGCCGGGATCTGGCGGCTGGCGATGCGGGGCAAGAAGGCGGGCTCGGGCCTCGACGATCCCGCGTTCCTCCAGCCGGACCGGCCGATGTCGGCCATCGGCGGGTGACCGGGTACCCCGGGCGCCGGGTCCCGCCCCCGTCCGCCCCCTCCCCGTCCGTCCGTCCTCGTCCGCCCCGGGTCCCGCCCCCGTCCGGGCCTCAGCCGTCGGCGCCGGGGCGGTCGTGCCACTCCTGGAAGGCCACGACCTCCTTCAGGAAGCCGCGGACCCCGAGGAACTGCGACAGATGCTCGCGGTGCTCGTCACAGGCGAGCCAGGTCTTGCGGCGCTCGGGGGTGTGCAGCTTGGGGTTGTTCCACGCCAGCACCCATACGGCGGCCGTACGGCAGCCCTTGGCGGAGCAGATGGGATTCTCGTCGTTCACCGGGTCGATAAGCACCGGCATATTCTCCACGCATGTGCCCGCTCAAGGCGACGCCGAGCAGCCACGGGGGGAGCTGCCCGGCGTCGGTCCGTCGCTCCGACGGGGGATGCGGAGCGCGTAGGCAGTATGTCACGGCCAACGGGCCGTCGTGCACCGGAACTTGAACTATTGATCCGACGTTTTCCCGGCCGTTGCCGAGCCTTGGGAGCGGTCCCCGGCCGCCGGGCCGGCGCCCGCCGCGGAGCCCGGCCCCAGGGCGGCCGGGACCGCCGGGAGAGCGAAGGTCGACGGCAGTGCGGGGGGTTTCTCCCGGCCCGCGTTGGCGAGGACGACCGCCACATAGGGGAGCAGCATCCCGAGCACGATCGCCACGATCGCCACCGGGCGCTGGACGTTCCACAGGACGGCCGCGGCCACGAACGACACGGTGCGTACCGTCATCGAGACGATGTACCGGCGCTGTCGCCCCCGGACGTCCTCGGTCAGCCCCTGACGTGCCCCGGTGATCCTGAAGACCTCCGTGCCCACCCGCTGACGCATCACATCTCCACCGCCTGTCGTCCGCGGAACACTCCGGAACACTCCCCGTTCCGCCGGGACCACGGTACGCCGGTGACCGGCGCCCCACGAGACCGGGGGAGCCACGGACGGCCGACCCGACATGCGCCATTTGGCGGAAAGGCCCAGAATGGCGGCGTACCTGCTCACGCAGAGCCTGACGAGGAGGCAGCCATGGGCTGGTTGTGGGCGATCATCGTGGGATTCGTGCTGGGTCTGCTCGCCAAGCTGATCCTGCCGGGCAAACAGCATCTTCCCTTGTGGCTCGCCACCATCTGCGGCATCGGTGGCGCCGTGATCGGCAACTGGATCGCGGCCGGACTGGGAGTGGCGGAGACCGCCGGTATCGACTGGAGCCGCCACGCGTTCCAGCTGGGCGCCGCGATCATCCTCGTCTTTCTGGGGGACCGGGCGTGGATCGCGATGCGGGGCAACAGACAGCGGGCCTGACCCCGGGGCGACCGGTCCGCGCGGCACCCGCCGCGCGGACCCGTTCTCCGCTACGTCCCGCGTTCACGCGTGCGCGGACCGCCCGCTACGTACCGCGTTCCCGCGTGCGAGGACCGCCCGCTACGCGCCGATCTCCACGGCCGCCAGGTTCTTCTTGCCCCGGCGCAGCACCAGCCAGCGGCCGTGCAGCAGCTCGTCCGCCGTGACCACCGCGTCCTCGGCCGTGACCTTGACGTTGTTCACGTAGGCCCCGCCCTCCTTCACGGTCCGCCGGGCCGCCGACTTGCTGGCGACCAGACCCACCTCGGCGAAGAGGTCGACCACCGTGCCCGGCTCGGCGACCCGGACCCGCGGCAGCTCGGCGAGCGCCGCCCGCAGCGTCGGCTCGTCCAGCTCCGCCAGCTCCGCCTGGCCGAACAGCGCCTTCGACGCGTTCTCCGCCGCCGCGCACTGGTCGGCGCCGTGCACCAGCGTCGTCAGTTCCTCGGCCAGCGCCCGCTGGGCGGCCCGCGCCTGCGGACGCTCCTCCGTCAGCCGCTCCAGCTCCTCGATCTCCGCACGGGACCGGAAGCTGAAGATCCGCAGGAACTTGGCGACGTCCCGGTCGTCCGCGTTCAGACAGAACTGGTAGAAGGCGTACGGGGTGGTCCGCTCGGGATCCAGCCAGACCGTGCCCGACTCCGTCTTGCCGAACTTGGTGCCGTCCGCCTTGGTGATCAGCGGAATGGCCAGCGCGTGGACCCGCGCCTCGGGGTCGACCCGGTGGATCAGATCCGTACCGGCGGTCAGATTGCCCCACTGGTCGCTGCCGCCGGTCTGCAGGACGCAGCCGTACCGCCGGTACAGCTCCAGGTAGTCCATGCCCTGCAGGATCTGGTAGCTGAACTCGGTGTAGCTGATGCCCGCGTCGGAGTTCAGCCGCCGGGCGACCGCCTCCTTCGCGATCATCTTGTTCACCCGGAAGTACTTCCCGACGTCCCGCAGGAAGTCGATCGCCGACAGGCCCTGCGTCCAGTCCAGGTTGTTGACCATGGTGGCCGCGTTCGGGCCCTCGAAGTCGAGGAACCGCTCGATCTGGCCGCGCACCCGCCCGACCCAGGCCGCGACGGTCTCCGGGTCGTTCAGCGTCCGCTCCGCGGTCGGCTTCGGGTCGCCGATCAGCCCGGTCGCCCCGCCGACCAGGCCCAGCGGACGGTGGCCCGCCTGCTGGATCCGGCGCATGGTGAGGATCTGCACCAGGTTCCCCAGGTGCAGACTGGGCGCGGTCGGGTCGAAACCGCAATAGAACGTGACGGGACCGTCCGCGAACGCCTTGCGCAATGCGTCCTCGTCGGTGGATTGGGCGATCAGCCCGCGCCACCGCAGCTCGTCGACGATGTCCGTCACGACTCTCGTGTCTCCTCGGTTCTGCGATCCATACAAACGATGCCAACAGGTGTGACGCGCGTCATACGCGCCACGTGTCCCGACGCGCGGGACGGCGGCGGCGCACACCCGAGGGGCGCGCCGTGCCCCTTCGAGGTTATACGCCCCGGCTCACCGAACTCATATTGAAATCGGGGACCCGCAGCGGGGGCATCGCGGCCCGGGTGAACCAGTCGCCCCACTCGCGCGGCAGCGTCCGCTCCGTACGGCCCGCCTCCACGGCCCGCGAGAGCAGATCGACGGGCGACTCGTTGAACCGGAAGTTGTTCACCGCGCCCACCACCTCACCGCCCTCGACGAGATAGACGCCGTCCCTGGTAAGACCGGTCAGCAGCAGGGTCGCCGGATCGACCTCCCGGATGTACCAGAGGCAGGTCAGCAGCAGCCCGCGCTCCGTCGACGCGGCCATCTCCTCCAGGGACCGGTCGCCGCCGCCGTCGAGGATCAGATTGCCCGCGCCCGGCGACACCGGAAGACCGGTGAGACCGGCGCTGTGCCGGGTGGTCGTCAGCCGCTCCAGCTTTCCGGCCCGGATCCAGTCCGTGGCGCCCACCGGCAGCCCGTTGTCGAAGACCGAGGCGTCGTCGCCCGACGAGTGCGCGATCACGAACGGCGACGACTCCAGACCCGGCTCGCGCGGATCGCTCCGCAGCGTCAGCGGCAGGGGGCTCAGCCGCTCCCCGATCCGGGTCCCGCCGCCCGGCCGGGAGAAGACGGTACGGCCCTCGGCCGCGTCCCGGGCCGCGGACGACCACAGCTGGTAGATCAGCAGATCGGCGACGGCCGTGGGCGGCAGCAGGGTCTCGTACCGCCCGGCGGGCAGCTCGATCCGCCGCTCGGCCCAGGTCAGCCGGGTCTCCAGCTCGGCGTCCAGCTCCGCGGGGTCCACATCCCGGAAGTCGCGGGTGGAGCGCCCGGCCCAGGCGGACCGGGAGCGGTCCGGGGACTTCGCGTTCAGCTCCAGCGTGCCGTTGGGCTGATCGTGCCGCAGCCGCAGCCCGGTGGAGGTCCCCAGATAGGTCGAGGTCAGCTCGTGGTTGGCGAACCCGTACAGCTCCCGCCCGCCCGCGCGGGCCCGGGCGAACGACTCGCCCAGCGCCGGGGCGAACCGCTCGAAGACCGCCGACGAGGTCTCGACGGGCGCCTCGGTGAAGGCCGGATCGGGGGAGCCGCCGACCACCAGCGGCTGGGCGTCCTCGGCGGGCCCGGCGGCCCGGGCGGCCGCCTCCGCGGCCCGTACCAGCGGCTCCAGATCGGCGTCGGTGACGGCCGACCGCGACACCACGCCCGACGCGGTCCCCTCGGCGCCGTCGACGGTCGCGACGACGGTGAGCGTCCGGCCCCGGGTGACCCCGTTGGTGGTGAGCGCGTTCGCCGCCCACCGCAGATTGGCGGTGGAGTGCTCGTCCGCGATGACGACACAGCCGTCGGCGGTGGACAGTTCCAGGGCCCGCTCGACGATCTCGTGCGGCTTGGTGCTACGGCTCATCGGCCGGCCTCCTGCGTCGTGTTCAGGCTGTGCTTGCCCGGGGGACGCCCCCCGGACCCCCGGCAGGGGTGGTGCTCCGGTGTTCCGGTCACCGTCCGGCCTCCTGCGTGGTGTTCAGGATGTCGACCCCGCGGAAGAGGGCGGAGGGGCAGCCGTGGGAGACCGCGGCGACCTGGCCCGGCTGGGCCTTGCCGCAGTTGAACGCCCCGCCGAGCACATACGTCTGCGGGCCGCCGACCTGCTCCATCGAGCCCCAGAAATCCGTGGTCGTGGCCTGGTACGCGACGTCCCGCAGCTGCCCCGCGAGGCGGCCGTTCTCGATCCGGAAGAACCGCTGGCCGGTGAACTGGAAGTTGTAGCGCTGCATGTCGATGGACCACGACCGGTCCCCGACGACATAGATGCCCCGCTCGACCCCGCCGATCAGGTCCTCCGTCGACAGTCCGCCCGGCGCCGGCCGGAGCGACACATTCGCCATCCGCTGTACCGGGACATGCGCCGGGGAGTCGGCGTAGGCGCAGCCGTTGGACCGGCCGAGACCGGTCAGCTTCGCGATCCGCCGGTCCAGCTGGTACCCCACCAGCCTGCCGTCTTCGATCAGGTTCCAGGACTGGGCCGCGACGCCCTCGTCGTCGTAGCCGATGGTCGCCAGGCCGTGCTCCGCGGTCCGGTCACCGGTCACGTTCATCACCGACGAGCCGTACTCCAACGTCCCCAGCTGGTCGAAGGTGGCGAACGAGGTGCCCGCGTACGCCGCCTCGTACCCCAGCGCCCGGTCCAGCTCGGTGGCGTGGCCGATGGACTCGTGGATCGTCAGCCAGAGGTTCGACGGGTCGACGACCAGGTCGTAGCGGCCCGCCTCGACGCTCGGCGCGCGCATCTTCTCCGCCAGCAGCTCCGGGATCCGCTCCAGCTCGGAGCCCCAGTCCCAGCCCGTACCTGTCAGATACTCCCAGCCGCGGCCCGCCGGGGGCGCGATCGTGCGCATCGAGTCGAACTCGCCGGTCGTCTCGTCCACCGCGACGGCCGTGAACTCGGGGTGCAGCCGGACCCGCTGCTGGGTGGTGACGGTCCCGGCGGTGTCCGCGTAGAACTTGTTCTCCCGCACCGTGAGCAGGGACGCGTCGACGTGCGCGACCCCGTCGGCGGCCAGCAGCCCGGCGCTCCACTCGGTGAGCAGGGCCGCCTTCTCCGCGCCGGGGACGTCGAAGGGGTCGATCTCGTACGAGGAGACCCAGGTACGGTCCGCGTGCACCGGCTCGTCGGCCAGCTCCACCCGCTCGTCCGAACCCGCCGCCGCGATCACCCGGGCCGACAGCTTCGCCATCGCCACCGCCTGACCGGCCACCCGGGCCGCCGCGTCCATGGTCAGATCGACCCCGGAGGCGAAGCCCCAGGCCCCGCCGTGCACCACCCGGACCGCGTAGCCGAGATCGGTGGTGTCGGACGAACCCGCCGGGCGGGCGTCGCGCAGCCGCCAGGAGGCGCTGCGGACGCGTTCCAGCCGGAAGTCGGCGTGATCGGCGCCGAGGGCCCGGGCCCGGGCCAGTGCCGCGTCGGCGAGCGCGCGCAGCGGCAGCGCCGTGAACGCCGCGTCGATGGAATGAGGCACCAATGTCTCCTGTCGTCGAGACCGGCGGTTCGCCTTCCCCGTACCGGTCGTGCCCGATCATGTCGCGGGAGGCGGCCGTTGCCCAGCTCCTTTACCCGGCCACCGGACGGCGGCCCCGGGGCCGTGCGCCCCGGTCCCGCCCACCGCGGTGAGCCGCCTCCCGGACCGGCCGTTCTCGTACACCCGTCCGACCGGATCTCCGCGGGAACCCCTCCCGGACTTCTGTAGGGATCCGACAGTGCCGCGTCGAAGGCGCTGTCAGGGCCCGATTCTCCGGGAGCCGCCCCGGACCGATAGTTTCGGGGGGTACTCGGGAGTACCAGTCCGTCGATCGAAAGGGTGAACCGTTGAGCCGCTCGGTTCTTGTCACCGGAGGAAACCGGGGCATCGGCCTCGCCATCGCCCGCGCCTTCGCCGACTTGGGGGACAAGGTAGCGATCACCTACCGCTCCGGCGAGCCCCCGGAGGGCTTCCTCGCGGTCCGGTGCGACATCACCGACGCCGAGCAGGTGGAGCAGGCGTACAAGGAGATCGAGGAGAAGCACGGTCCGGTCGAGGTCCTGGTAGCCAATGCCGGCATCACCCGCGACCAGCTGCTGATGCGGATGACCGAGGAGGACTTCGTCTCCGTCCTCGACACCAACCTCACCGGCACGTTCCGGGTGGTGAAGCGCGCCAACCGCGCGATGCTGCGGGCGAGGAAGGGCCGCGTCGTCCTCATCTCGTCCGTCGTCGGACTCCTCGGCTCCGCCGGGCAGGCCAACTACGCCGCCTCCAAGGCCGGTCTGGTGGGCTTCGCCCGCTCCCTCGCCCGCGAGCTGGGCTCGCGGAACATCACCTTCAACGTCGTCGCGCCCGGCTTCGTCGACACCGACATGACGCAGGCGCTCAGCGACGAGCAGCGCACGGGCATCCTCGCCCAGGTGCCGGTCGGCCGTTACGCCCAGCCGGAGGAGATCGCCGCCGCGGTGCGCTTCCTCGCGTCCGACGACGCCTCGTACATCACCGGAGCCGTCATTCCCGTTGACGGCGGATTGGGCATGGGTCACTGATCAGCATGAGCGGAATCCTCGCGGGCAAGCGCATCCTCGTCACGGGTGTTCTCACCGACTCCTCCATCGCCTTCCACGCCGCGAAAGTGGCGCAGGAGCAGGGCGCCGAGGTCATCCTCACCGGCTTCGGCCGGCTCTCCCTCGTCGAGCGCATCGCCAAGCGGCTGCCCGAGCCCGTGCCGGTGATCGAGCTGGACGTCACCAACCAGGAGCACCTCGACGGGCTCGCGGACCGGGTCCGGGAGCACTCCCGCGACGAATCCGGGCGGCTCGACGGCATCGTCCACTCGATCGCCTTCGGCCCCCAGGGCGCCTTCGACTTCCTGAACGCCTCCTGGGAGGACGTCTCCACCGCCGTCCATGTCTCCGCCTTCTCCTACAAGGCGCTCGCGATGGCGTGCCTGCCGCTGATGGAGGAGGAGGGCGGCGCGATCGTCGGCCTCACCTTCGACGCCACCGTCGCCTGGCCGAAGTACAACTGGATGGGTGTCGCCAAGGCGGCCCTGGAGTCCACCAACCGCTACCTCGCGCGCGACCTGGGCCCCCAGGGCATCCGCTGCAACCTGGTCTCCGCCGGTCCGCTGAAGTCGATGGCGGCCAAGTCGATCCCCGGCTTCGAGGACCTGGCCGACATCTGGAACCACCGGGCGCCGATCGGCTGGGACCTGACGGACCCGGAGCCCGCCGGCCGCGGCATCGTGGGCCTGCTGTCGGACTTCTTCCCCCGGACCACCGGCTCGGTCGTCCACGTGGACGGCGGCGTCCACATGATGGGTGCCTGACCGGCTCCCGCGTACGGCGTACGACGCCCCGCTTCCCGCAGTACGCGGGGGACGGGGCGTCGCCCGTTCGGCCCCCGGCGGGTGCGGCGGACCGTACCCCGGGGGAGGGTGGAGAGGCCATCCCCCTTGTGGTGCAGCCGCGGTCCTGCGGGCCGCCGTACGGCCGAGGAGGTCTCGTCAGTGCGTACGACCCAGCGCGCCGCACGGGCCCTCGTCGCGCCCCTGCTGACCCTGGCCGCCGTCCTGGTGGGGGCGGTGCCCGACGCCGTGTCGCAGGGCAGGCCGGCGGCGGACGCGCCGGGACCGGGGGAGAGCCCGCCGGCCGGGTCCGCGCGGACGTACCAGGCGGAGTGCCGTACCGAGACCGAAGGCTCGCGCGCCACCGCGTACTGCCACAACCCCTATCCGGTGACCGACCGGGTCCGGCTGCACATCGAGTGCGACAACTGGTGGGACGTCGACGTCGACGGCCCGCCCGTCGACGTGGGCGCGGCCCAGTACGTGGAACTGACCGACCGCTGCTGGCAGGGGATCCGCGCGGTCTGGGTCACCCATCTGCCGTTCGGGGGCCGCTCGGACAGATGAAGGGGTAGCTCGCCGCCTCGGCCGCCGCCTTGTCGCCGTCGCCCGCGCGGATCGCCGCTACCAGCGCCGCGTGGTCCATATGGTGCTCGGGCCGCAGCTCGGGCCCCACATTGTCGGCCAGCCGGTCCCGTACGACATCGCCGAGGTCCGCGTACAACTCGCCGAGTACGTCGTTGTGCGCGGCGGCGACCACGGCCAGGTGGAACGTCATGTCGGCGGCGACGAACCGCCCGGCGTCCCCGCCGCGCCACGCCTCCTCCCGGCGGTCCAGCAGGGTGTCGAGCTGACCGAGATCGCGTTCGGTGCGCCGCTCGGCGGCCAGCCGGGCCGCGGTGGCCTCCAGGGCGGAGCGGACCTCGGCGACATGCCGGCGGGAGGCGCCGGCGAAGCGGCGCTGCATCACCCCCGCCAGCTCACTCGTCGCGACGACGTACGTCCCCGAGCCCTGGCGGATGTCCAGCAGCCCGTTGTGGGCCAGGGCGCGTACCGCCTCCCGGACCGTGTTCCTCGCCACACCGAGCTGTTCGACCAGCTCCGGTTCGGTGGGGATACGCGAGCCGACCGGCCACTCACCGGAGGTGATCTGGTTCCGCAGCTGGGCGATCACCTGATCGGTGAGCCCCGAGCGCCGGGGGGAGGTCAACGACATGGATGCTCCTGGTGGCGAGCGGGCGAGCGGGCGAGCGGGCGGACCGGGGCCGTCCGGTCCGGTCCGGTCCGGTCGGGGACGGCGGACCGGCGGATCGGCCACCGGTGCCGGATCGGCGGACCGGCCACCGGTGGCCGGGTGCCGGTGCCCGCGACAGCGCCGACCGCCGGAACCGGTGGGTCACAGGCTGACGGATCACGGGCCGATGATCAACGACGACGGTCGGCCGAGGTGGACGACCAATCATCCCATGATTCTATGATGGAGCCATGTCCGACGAGCCCGCCGCCCCCGCCACCGCCGTCCGCGCCCCGGCCGAACCCGCGCGGGAGACCGCCCCGACCGACGCCGCCCCACCCGCGCCCGGCACCCCCGGCACGGTCTGGTTCGCCCGGCTCGTCATGGTCGCCGTCGTCCTCGCCGCCCTCAACCTCCGGCCCGCAATCACCAGCCTCGGCGCCCTGCTGGAAGAGGTCCGTACCGGACTCGGCATGAGCGGCACCGTCGCCGGACTCCTCACCTCGGTCCCCGCCGTCACCTTCGCCGTCTTCGGGATCGCCGCGCCCCGGCTGGCCCGCCGCCACGGCCCCGCCGCCGTCGTCTGCGCCGGCCTGGCCGCCATCGCCGCCGGACTGCTGCTCCGCCCCTTCGCGGGCGGCACCCCCGGCTTCCTCGCCGCCACGGCGCTCGCGCTCGTCGGCATCGCCGTGAGCAATGTCCTGATGCCGGTGATCGTCAAGCGGTACTTTCCCGACCGCGTCGGCACCATGACCGGCCTCTACTCCATGGCCCTGGCCATCGGCACCTCCGTCGCCGCGGCCGGCACCGTGCCGCTGACGGCGGCCCTGGGCGGCGGCTGGCGCACCGGGCTCGCGGTCTGGGGCGCGCTCGCCGTCGTCGCCGTCGTCCCCTGGGTCCTGGTCGTACGCGGTCGGAGTCCCCGCACACCCCAGGCTCCTGACCTGTCTCCGGCCGCGGCCCCGGACCCGGCGCCCGCCGGAACCGCCCCGGACCGCCCCGCGGGGGGCATCGTCCGCAGCCGCACCGCCTGGGCGCTCGCCGGATTCTTCGGACTCCAGGCCACCGGCGCGTACATCACCATGGGCTGGATGCCGCAGATCTTCCGGGACGCGGGCGTACCCGCCGGGACCGCCGGGGTGCTGCTCGCCGTCACCATGGTCATGGGCGTACCGCTCGCCTTCGTCATCCCCCGGCTCGCCGCCCGGTTCCGCACCCAGGGCCCGATCGTGGTGGTCCTCGGGCTCAGCGGACTCACCGGCTACACCGGACTCCTCGTCGCCCCCGCCGGGGGCGCCTGGGCGTGGGCGCTGCTCCTCGGGATCTCCAACTGCGCCTTCCCCCTCGCGCTGACGATGATCGGCATGCGGTCGCGCTCGGCCGCCGGAGTGGTCAGGCTCTCCGCCTTCGCCCAGTCCACCGGCTATCTGATCTCCGTACCCGGGCCGCTGCTCGTCGGTGTGCTGTACGAGCGGAGCGGCGGCTGGGACCTGCCGCTGACGCTGATGGCGGGGCTGCTGGTGCCGCAGATCGTCCTCGGGGTGCTCGCGGGGCGGGACCGGACGATCGAGGACGAGACGGGGATGCGAGACTGAGGCCATGCAGCCAGTTCTCGAACCGAACCCTCAGAACGGCCAGCGGAAGCTTCTCCTCGTCTTCGCGACGATGATCGGCTTCTTCGTCGTGGTCGGCATCATCGCCACCATCGCCTCGCCCGGATAGGCCGGTTGCCGGACCTCACGGGACCGGGCGCGGACCTCACGGGACCGGGCGCGGTGGCGCCCCCGGCGGCGGATGGTGGGGTTGTCCCCACCATCCCCTAGGGGGCTGGTCTCAGGGTCGAGTGGGTGGGTCGCCGGATGGGAGCGGGCGACCGCGGTCCCTAGGGTGGAGAACACCCCACCCCCAGCCGCGGACCAGCCCGAGGAGGCGTCCATGTCCGCCCATCTCCCCAGCCCTTCGCCGACCCGCGGCGTCGGCAGCCGACTGCCGTGGTGGGGGATCGCCCTTCCGGTGCTCGCCTTCGCGCTGCTGCTCGCCCTGATCGCCGAACCGGCCCGGGCCGAGGCGGCGAACGGGCAGCCGGTCATCGCCCCGATGGTGGAGTACCTCCGCCAGCTGCTCTCCCACTGACCCCCTGCCGCGCCGTGCTCGGGTTCCGCCGCCTCCGGGTGCGCTTCCGCGGGAAAGCGGGACGTCAACACCCCGCGCCCACTGGCCCGTTTCGTGCGAAGCTGGGAGACATGAGCGTCGCCACGTCTTCCGGAGGGGCAGCCTCCGACTCCCCTGGATCCACCGACTCCCGCAGGATCGTGCTCCTCAGGCACGCGAAGGCCGACTGGCCCGAGGTGTCCGACCACGAGCGGCCCCTCGCCGAGCGGGGCCGTAAGGACGCCCCCGTCGCCGGGCGCCGGCTCGCCGACACCGGGATCAGCTTCGACCTCGCCCTCTGCTCCTCCGCGGCCAGAACCCGCGAGACCTGGAAGCTGGCAGTCGGCGAGCTGCCCCACCGCCCCCGCACGGTCTACGAGGAGCGGCTCTACGAAGCGTCGCTCGGCGAACTGATCGCACTGGTGAACGAGGTGTCCGACGAGGTCTCGGACCTCGTCCTGATCGGCCACAACCCCGGGATGCACGCCCTGGCCGACGCCCTGGCGGGCGAGGCCGACGGGGATCTGCTGCCCCGGATGAACCGCAGCGGCTTCCCGACCTCGGCCTTCGCGGTCATCGGCTTCACCGGCTCCTGGAAGTCCGTGGAACACGGCGTCGGCACGCTCACCGAATTCTGGACGCCCCACCCCTGAGCCCCGGACCGCAACGACAGCGGCCCCGGCGCGACGGATCGCGCCGGGGCCCTTCTCCGTACAGGGGAGCGGACCACCGCTACGGCGGCCGCCCGGACGGGCTCAGCCCGCGGAACCGGACTCGCCGGACTCGCCGGACTCGCCGGGCCCGTAGGACTCGCCGGACCCGCCGGAGCCGAGGGCCGCCGCCTCCGCGTCGGCGGCCTCCACCTCCTCGCGGGTGATGCCCAGCAGATACAGCACGGTGTCGAGGAACGGCACGTTCACCGCCGTATGGGCGGCCTCGCGGACCACCGGCTTGGCGTTGAACGCCACTCCGAGACCGGCCGCGTTCAGCATGTCCAGATCGTTGGCGCCGTCGCCGATCGCGACCGTCTGCGCCAGCGGCACCCCGGCCTCCGCCGCGAACCGCCGCAGCAGCCTGGCCTTGCCCGCCCGGTCGACGATCTCCCCGGTGACCCGGCCCGTCAGCCGCCCGTCCACGATCTCCAGGGTGTTCGCCGAGGCGAAGTCGAGCCCGAGACGCTCCTTCAGATCATCCGTCACCTGGGTGAACCCACCGGAGACGACCCCCACCTGGAAACCGAGCCGCTTCAGCGTCCGGATCAGCGTCCGCGCCCCCGGCGTCAGCCGCACCTCGGCCCGTACCTTCTCCACCACCGAGGCGTCGAGACCCGCCAGCAGCGCCACCCGGGCGTGCAGCGACTGCTCGAAGTCCAGCTCGCCCCGCATCGCGGTGGCCGTCACCTCGGCGACCTGCTCCTCGCAGCCGGCGTGCGCGGCGAACAACTCGATGACCTCGTCCTGGATCAGGGTCGAGTCCACATCCATGACCACCAGCCGCTGCGCCCGCCGGTGCAGCCCGGCCGAGACCACGGCCACATCGACCCCGATCTCCGCCGACTCGGTCGCCAGCGCCGTGCGCAGCGCCTCGGTGGCCACGCCCGACACCGCGAACTCCACCGCCGTCACGGGGTACTTGGCCAGCCGGAAGATCCGGTCGATGTTCCCCCCGGTCCCGGTGATCGTGGCCGCTATCGCCGCGGTCGCCTCCGCCGTCAGCGGATGCCCCAGCACCGTGACATGGGAGCGCCCGACGCCACGCGGCCGGTTGTCGCCCGTACCCGAGATGATCTCGGCCTGGAGTTTCATGGACTCCGCCCAGCTGTGGACGGTCGCCCTCAGCTCGCCCTCGTCGGCCCCCTCCGTCACCGGCGCGGTGACCAGGGCGCACAGCACCAGACGGCCCCGGGAGACGACCTGCTCGATATCGACGACGTCGACCGCGTAGGCGGCGAGGGTGTCGAACAGACCGGCGGTGATCCCGGGCCTGTCCTTCCCGAAGATCTTGACCAGAAGGGTACGTACATCGGAACTCTGCGAAGCGCTCATGGTGGTCCCACCGTATCCGCGAAACGTCACTGCGAGACGCCGTGTCCCGGAGACTGGACACCGTTCACCGGGTGTCCGGGGGCCGTCGCAGATAGGGATTGGTCGCCGGATTCGGCGGACGGTACGGCGGCGCCGGATCGTACGGGCCGCTCCCCGGGCCCCCGGGGCCGTAAGGACCGCCCATGTCGTACGGACCCCCTCCCGGACCCCCTCCAGGCCCCCCTCCCGGGCCCGCCGGACCACCGGGTCCCGCCGGACCGCCCGGCCCCGGATCCCCGTCCGGCGGTACGGGCTCCGCGACCGGCCGGCCCCGCCCCCGCAGCCCCGCCGCGTACACCAGCAGCGCCCCCGCGCCACCCGCTCCCGCACCCCATACGGCGCCCAGTGCCGCCGCCTGTCCGGGACGGCCCGCCACCTCGATCCCGGCGCCGAACGCGTCGAAGCCCAGCACCGAGAGCGACGCCCCCACCGAGACCTCCGTCAGCAGGACCAGCAGGGGCAGCGCCACCGCCGAGAGCGCGCCGAGCCACAGCGCGCACCGGACCGCGAATCCGCCCGCGCCATGCCCCCCGAACGGGGTCCGGGCCGCCGCCAGCACCCCCGCGTGCAGCATCAGCACCGCGGCGGCGACCGCCAGCAGCCATACCCGGCCGTCCAGCTCCGCCAGCCGGGCCACCGTCGCGGGTTCGCCGTCGGCGCCCCGGAAGAACTCGTCCAGCGGATCCGGCAGCGCCGCCCGGGCCAGCGCGCCGTCCGCCCGCCCGTCGGCCGGCACGAACAGCCCGAGCGGTATCCCGAGCCACACCCCGTTGGGCGCCCCCAGCAGGGCGGCCCCGCCGATCAGCCGGGGGTGCTCGTCGCCGACCGCCGCGTACGCCGCCGCCGCGTACCCCGCGACGACGGCGCCCAGGCAGACCGCGACCAGCGCCGAAGCGGCGGGCCCGGCCCGGTCGTGGAACCGGCCCCAGGCGCCGGGCAGCGCCACCCGGCCCGCCAGCAGCGCGATCAGGACGATCCCGGTGGCGTACACCAGCGCGCCCAGGACCGAGTCCACGGCCTCCACCCGGAATCCGACCGATGCCTCGGCCTCCACCAGCTCGGCCAGCCGGCCGGGCAGGAAGCCGCCGGCGGAGTCCCCGAGCCGTCCCAGGTCGCCGAGGTCGTCCGGCAACCGCAGATCCCCGAGGTCGCCCAGGTCGCCCAGGCCGGGCCCGTCCGACCCGGTACCGCCCCCGTCCGGGACCAGCCGGGCGCCGTCGAAGGTCACGACGTCCCGGCCCGCCCAGGCCAGCCCCGCCGTGGTCCCCGCGAACAGCACCACCACCGCGCCCGCCCGGGCCGCCAGCTCCCGCCACGACACCGCGCCCGCGCGCCGTAACGAGCGCAGGAAGACGACCGCCAGCAGCAGCGCGCCCACCAGGGTCACCCCCAGCGGCGCGATGTCCACCGCCGTACGCGCCCCCGCGCCCTCCAGGCCGAAGACGGAGAGATCGCCCGCCGGGCTCACCGAACCGCCCACCGCGAGCACCACCACGGCCGCCGTCATCGGCCCGAGCCGACTCTCGGAGTCGGCGCCCAGCAGCCACAGGCCCAGGGCCGCCACTCCCGCCATGGCGACGAACGCCCAGCCGACCGCGGCGACGGCGGAGAGCAGGACGTCGTCCCAGGGCAGCCCCCGCCCACCGGCGGCCGTCCTTCGCGGCCGTCCGCCGCGCCCGGCACCACCGCCCGCGCCGCCCGCGCCCCGTCCCTCGGTCGAACCGTCCGTGCCCGCCACGAGACCCCCCGATCCGTCCGATGGACGCCTTCCACTGTCGGGCCGGTGACCACGGCCGTCAACCGGCCCTACGCGTCCGGCGGTCCGCGTCTCCACCGGCCCGGTTTCCGTCTCCGGTGCCGCGCCTGAAATAGTTCCCCCCGATATTCGCCATCCCTAGACTCCCTGGCACGGGGGTAATTCGGGGGACAAGCTAGTGGGGCGTGGAGTGCGGGAACTCGTACTGGAATGGAATGGCAGGTCCTGGACGCTCGATCCGTCCAGGACGTACACCCTGGGGCGGGATCCGCAGGGGGACGTGGTCTTCGACGACGCCCGGGTCTCCTGGCGGCACGCCAGTATCCGGTGGGGCGGACGGGCCTGGATCATCGAGGACCACGGCAGCACCAACGGCACGTATACGGAGGGGCACCGGGTCCATCAGACGGACCTCGGGGCCGGGTCGGTGGTCCGGCTGGGGAACGCGACGGACGGCCCGCTCCTGACGCTGACCGCACCGCCGGCCGCGCAGTCGGCCCAGGCCCCGGCCCAGGCCCCGGCTCAGGCCCCGGTCCGGGCACCTGCCCAAGCCCAGGCGGCACCGGCCCCGCACGGCTGGCCGGCCGCCTCGGGCCATCAGCACATAGCCCCGCAGCAACAGCAACAGCAACATCCGCTGCCGCACGTACCCGCCCAGCCCGGTCCCGGCGGCCCCGGCGGCCCGAGTGGTCCCGGTGGTCCCGGCGGCGGCCATCAGGGCCAGGGCCCGCACGCGGACCGCAGCCCCACCACGTTCCACCAGCTGGCACTGGGCCGGGTGATGCGGATCGGCCGCGCCCTGGAGAACGAACTCGTCGTCTCCGACCTCCAGGTCTCGCGGCACCACGCCGAGTTCACCGCCACGCCCGACGGCCGCTTCCAACTGCGCGACCTGGGCTCCCACAACGGCACCTACGTCAACGGCCAGCCGATGGCCAAATCGGCCACGGTCCTCATCGGCCCCCACGACATCGTGGGCATCGGCCACTCCACCTTCCGCGTCGTCGGCGACCGGCTGGAGGAGTTCGTCGACACCGGTGAGGTCTCCTTCTCGGCCCGCCATCTCACCGTCACCGTCGACGGCGGCAAGCAGATCCTCCGCGACGTCTCCTTCGGCGTCCCCGAGAAGTCGCTGGTCGCCGTGATCGGCCCGTCGGGCTCCGGCAAGTCGACCCTCCTCAAGGCGCTCACCGGCTACCGCCCGGCCAACGAGGGCGAGGTCCTGTACGACCGGCGCAGCCTCTACAAGCAGTTCGCCGAGCTGCGCCAGCGCATCGGTCTCGTACCGCAGGACGACATCCTCCACAAGGAGCTGACCGTACGGAAGGCGCTGCGGTACGCCGCCAAGCTCCGCTTCCCCGGCGACACCGCGGCGGCCGAGCGCGAGGCCCGGATCGAGGAGGTGCTGCGCGAGCTGAAGCTCGACATCCACCGCGACAAGAAGATCACGGCCCTCTCCGGCGGCCAGCGCAAGCGGGTCTCCGTCGCCCTCGAACTGCTCACCAAGCCGTCCCTGATCTTCCTCGACGAGCCGACGTCCGGACTCGACCCGGGTATGGACCGCGATGTGATGCAGCTGCTGCGCGGCCTCGCCGACGACGGCCGCACCGTCCTGGTGGTCACGCACTCGGTTGCCGAGCTGAGCCTCTGCGACAAGCTGCTGGTGATGGCGCCCGGCGGCTCCGTCGCCTACTTCGGCCCGCCGGACGAGGCGCTCAACTTCTTCGGCTACGACACCTGGGCCGATGTGTTCTCCGCCTTCGAGAACTACCGGGACTACGACTGGGCGGGCCGCTGGCGCGGCTCCCAGCACTACGGCCTCTACGCCGCGGACGCCGACCAGGCCGCCGCCCCGGCCCAGGCCGCCCAGGCCGCTCCCCGGCAGATCCGGCCGCCGAAGCCGCAGAGCTGGGGCGCCCAGCTCTTCACCCTGATCCGCCGCTATCTCTCCGTCATCGGCTCCGACAAGGGCTTCATGGGGCTGATGGTGATCCTGCCGGCCGTCCTCGGCCTGGTGAGCGTCGTCATCCCGGCCAAGTTCGGGCTGACCGCGCCGGACGACGGGAAGACCCCGTTCAACGGGGACGCCGGAACGATCATGCTGATCATCGCGGTCGGGATGTGCTTCTCCGGCGCGGCGAACTCGGTCCGTGAGCTGATCAAGGAACGGGTGATCTACGAACGGGAACGCGCGACCGGCCTGTCACGCTCCGCGTATCTGATGTCCAAGGTGATCGTCCTCGGAACGATCACCGCCCTCCAGGGTGTGATCATCTGCGGTATCGGCTTCGCCACCCGCGAGCTGCCCGACCAGGGCCTGCTGATGCCGCCGGCGGTCGAGATGTGTCTGGCGGTCATCGCCCTCGGCTTCACCTCGATGATGTTCGGCCTGGTGATCTCGTCCCTGGTCAAGACCGCCGAGAAGACCATGCCGCTGCTGGTGATGTTCGCCATCGTGCAGGTCGTCTTCACCGGTGTGCTGTTCAAGATCTACGGCTCGCCCGGACTGGAGCAGTTCGCGTATCTGATGCCCTCGCGGTGGGCGATCGGCGGTGTGGCCGCCACGCTCGACCTCGGCAGCCTGATGCCGCCCTGGGACCTCAAGAATCCCGGGGACACCGATCCGCTGTGGGAGAGCACCGTGAGCCAGTGGGGGTTCAATATCGGCGTCCTGCTCGCCATCGGCGTGGTCTGCGGCTTCGTGGTCGCCCGGCTGCTGCGCCGCCACGAGCCGGAGGTCATGCGCAAGTAGCGCCACCGCGCACCGCACCGTACGAGCCCGGACGCCGGAAGGGCGGCACCCCGTCGCGGGGTGCC
>NZ_JBHYZV010000048.1:0-59648 GCF_042753905.1 Streptomyces sp. NPDC059248
CGCAGGGTGTCGAGGAGGGCCTGGCCGTCACCGAGGTTCTGCACCCCGTGGACGCGCGGCGCCCCCCACCCCCGGGGCGGCGGGCGGCGCGGCCGGGCGGGCCCGCGAGCCGGCGGGCGCTCAGCCGCTCAGCATCGCCGGGGTGCCGCCGTTCGCCTCGAAGCCCGCCACGGCGAGATTGCGGTAGAGCGTGTACTCCTCGGCGGGGTCGTCGCTCAGCGTCCACGGCAGGGCGCCGACGTGACCGTCGACACGGACCAGCTGCGCCATGGCCTCGGCCCAGCGTTCGGAGCGGATCAGGAAGAGCACCAGCAGATGGCGGACGTGCGCCAGCATCGGATCGCCGGGGCGGGCCGAGTGGACCGCGTACAGCGCGCCGTCGACGGCCTTGGACACCACCGCGCTCCGGTGGAAATTCTGCATGATCACCAGGTCGGGGATGTGCTCGTACACCGCGAACAGGGGCAGCGCCGCCAGCAGGGACCCCTGCGGGGCGCGGGCCGCCGCGGTGGTGGCGAAGTGGTCGGCCTCCACCCGGGAGCCGTGCCACTTCTCGCACAGGTAGTGCAGGGCCGCCAGATGCGCGCCCATGTGGTTCGGCGCACGGTCGATGACCTTCGCCCACACCTGGTCGAACTGCTCGTGGCCGTAGCCCAGGCCCCGGGCGACCGCCAGCTCGGTGATGTACGGGACGGGGTCGTCCGGCGCCAGTCGCGCGGCCTCCTCGCAGACCGTACGGGCCTCCTCCAGGATGATCCGGAAGTCGTCCTCGCCGACCGCCGACGACCGCCATGCCTGCTGGACCAGGAACTCCGCGTGCACCTGCGCGGCGCCCACGTCCTCCGGGGCCTCCGAGCGCCAGGCGCGCAGCCAGGAGCCGCCGACGCCGGGCTTCTGCCGGAGCTCCAGCGCCGCCGCGCCCGCGAAGGCCTGCACCCGCTGCCAGCGGACCTCGCCCGCCGCCGGGGTGTCCGCGAGGAGCTGGGCCGCGGCCTTCCAGCTCTGCGTCTGCTGCACCACGTCGAGCACATCGAGGAGGTCCTGGTCCGGGCCCGGCAGCCGGATGTCCAGCTCCTCCTGGCGCAGAAAGCCGTAATCCTCCGGATTGGCCGCGTCCGGGGACCGGGGATCGACGAGCTGAAGGCCCGCGCCACCGCGCCGCCGGCGCACGAACGGCGCGACCACGGCGACCAGCAGGCCGATCGCGAGCAGGAACCACAGAATCTCCATGCCCCCATTGTCCCGGACGCCGCGCGAAGCGAATCCGGCCCACCACCGGGTTCGCCGCATCGTGGGACGGAGTTGTCCACATCGCGGGGGCTGTCCACAGGCGAACGCCGCCGGGCCCGGGCGGGGCTACTCTCGGGCCTCATGAGCGACCAGCACAGCTACCACCACCTCGAAACCCTCGCCATCCACGCGGGGAACACGGCCGACCCGCTGACCGGCGCGGTCGTCCCGCCGATCTACCAGGTGTCGACGTACAAGCAGGACGGCGTCGGCGGACTCCGCGGCGGTTACGAGTACAGCCGCAGTGCCAACCCCACGCGTACGGCCCTGGAGGAGAATCTCGCCGCGCTGGAGGGCGGTCGTCGCGGTCTGGCCTTCGCCTCCGGGCTCGCCGCCGAGGACTGCCTGCTGCGCGCCCTGCTCGCCCCCGGCGACCACGTGGTGATCCCCAATGACGCGTACGGGGGCACGTTCCGCCTCTTCGCCAAGGTCGTCGCCCGCTGGGGCGTGGAATGGTCCGTCGCCGACACCTCCGACCCGGCGGCCGTGCGGGCCGCGATCACCCCGAAGACCAAGCTCGTCTGGGTGGAGACACCGTCCAACCCGCTGCTCGGCATCACCGACATCGCGGCGGTCGCCGGGATCGCGCACGCCGCGGGCGCCCGCCTCGTCGTGGACAACACCTTCGCCAGCCCCTATCTCCAGCAGCCCATCGCGCTCGGCGCCGATGTCGTCGTCCACTCCCTCACGAAGTACATGGGCGGTCACTCGGACGTGGTCGGCGGTGCCCTGATCGCCGCCGAGGAGTCCGTCGGCGAGGAGCTGGCCTACCACCAGAACGCGATGGGCGCCGTCGCCGGCCCGTTCGACTCCTGGCTGGTGCTGCGCGGCATCAAGACGCTGCCCGTCCGCATGGACCGCCACAGCGAGAACGCGGGCCGGATCGCCGAGATGCTGCTCCGCCACCCCCGGGTGACCGCGGTGATGTATCCGGGGCTGCCGGACCACCCGGGGCACGAGACCGCCGCCAAGCAGATGAAGGCGTTCGGCGGGATGGTCTCGTTCCGCGTCGACGGCGGCGAGACGGCCGCGGTCGAGGTCTGCGACCGGGCCCGGCTGTTCACCCTCGGTGAGTCCCTCGGCGGCGTCGAGTCGCTGATCGAGCACCCCGGCCGGATGACCCATGCCTCGGTGGCCGGGTCGGCGCTGGAGGTCCCGGCGGACCTGGTCCGGCTCTCCGTCGGGATCGAGGCCGTGGACGACCTGCTCGCCGATCTCCAGCAGGCGCTGGGCTGACGGCGTCCCCCACGGGCACGGAAAACGCCCGCGCCCGGCCGGGCGCGGGCGGTGCAGGAGCCGGAGCCCGCAGGCGGTGGACGGGCCGGAAGCCGGCGCCGACGGGGGCTCGCCCCGGGCGTCGGCTCGTCCCATGGGACGAGCCACCCCGGGCCGGGAGCCCTCGGGGGTTCCGGACGGGTGCTCCTTCGGGGGCGGCGGCCTAAGCCGGGACCTTCTCGTCCGCCAGCATGCCGCGGATCTCGTTCCGCAGTTCGGGGGAGTCGTCGTGACCGTGGACGGACACCGCGTGTTCCGTCGCCGCCCGGACGACTTCGTCCTCCTCGCCGGCGATGGTCAGCGTGCAGCCCGACTCGCTGGGGTACTTGCGGCAATCGGCGACTTTCCTTGCCATGACGACCTCCTCGGGACGTCCGGGTACCGCTCGTTCCAGGATAGGCACTCCAGATCGGGCCAAAGGGAATTTTCTGTTCAAATCCCCCGGCGGATGATGAACACTTCGTGTCGGTTCCGCCGGGCGGTCAGTAGCCCTCGATCAGGATGACCGGCTCCTCGGGCGGCGCGGTCCACGGCTCGGCCGTCGCCGCCCATACGGTGAACGCGGCGGTCAGGGCGAACAGCACCATCCAGCCCGCGAAGCGCACCGCGCGCCGTCGCCGGGCGATCCGCTCGCCCAGCTCGACGGCGCGGCCGGTCAGTCCGGGCGGGAGCGATGACGGGACGCCGCTCAGCATCCGCCGGACGTCCTCCTGTTTACGGGTCTGTCCGCTCATCCGGCCTCCGTCCTCGGGCCTCCGTCGTCCGTCCCCGATCCCGCGCCTGCCGCTCCCGCCGCTCCCGCCACTTCCGCCGCGCCCGCCGCTCCCGGACGGTGTACGGACGCGACCGCGCGGTGACGGCCCTGTTCTCCCGAAGCTACGGCGAAGTGACAAGTAGCGCTCTGTGATCAGAGTGACGCTCGGTCAGCGGCGTCGGGGACCAGCGGTACAGCCAGTATCGGTGAGAACGATCATGGCTGTGAGCTGCCGTTCAGACCTCCGGACGAGGAGGCCCTGGCCGACGCTCAGGCGGCCACCGAGGTGCTGGTGCGCCAGGGCAAGGTTGCCGGCCCCAGGGATCAATCGAACCGTGGTTGGCGCTGAGATGGATCATGGTCTCCGGGCTGGCGCGGAGAGGCTGACCGACTCCTTCGCATTCCTGTCCCTGAAGGCCCCCGGCTGCTTGGAGTGCGGTGTAGTCGGTGTGTGCCGCAGTGGCGGCTTCGGGGTAAGCCTCCCGGTTGAGCCCAGTTCTCCCGAAGCTGCCCCGAAGTGACGAATGGCCCTTGGGTGCTGCTCATTGTGTTCGGGGGTCCGACGGAGCCTGTCCCGGCGTCGGACGATGCGCTGGCGAAATGCTCTGGAACATCGCCACCCGATGGGGTGAGCCGATCAGTGCGTCCGCATGGGGACCAGCTCGCATAGGTATGAGAGCGGCATGATCAAACGACTCACGTTCGCTCTGGCCATGTCTCTCGCCGTCGCGTTCATGCCGACGGCCACCGCGTCCGCCGCCGAGTATCCCGTCGAGGAGATCAGCGGGCACGGCTTTGAAGCCTGCCCCGAGGCATCGCTGTGTCTCTACGAGCACAGCAACTTCAACGGCGACGAAAACGCCAAGATCTGGGTCATCACCGGCAGCACCGAACGCATCCCCGGCGGCAGCGACGAAGCCAGCTCCGCCTACCTGAATGCGAGCGTCGGGGACCGCGCGTATCTCTACCGTGACGTCAAGCACGAAGGTGATCGCTACCGCCTGCCCGGCGGCCGGACCTTCGCGCGGTGGAACCTCAAGTACGCGGCCCAGGGGACTGAGACGTACAACTTCAATGACTCGATCTCATCGGTCAAGCTGTACCTGACGCCCTGACCGCAAAGGCTGCGAGGCACGGCAGGGCAAGAGGGTGCTGGACCCCACCGTCACGCTCGCGCCGTCCGCCGCCGGCTCCATGGTGGACGCGCGCGGCCCGCCGTCCGGGCTGCGATCACTGCAACTGACCCGCGTACCAGGGCCCCGGTGTCGGACGGCACCGGGGCCTTCTGCTTTCGGGCGGATGTCAGCGTGGTGCCCGGTCAGGGCTGGCGGAGCGGGGGCCGGGGACTTCGCCGGTGTGGAGTTTGGCGAAGTCGGTGTGCGCGGCGTCGACGGCTTCGGGGTACGCCTCCCGTTTGGCGTGTTCGGCGAGTGCCCGGTAGATGCTGGCGACGGAGGGGTTCTTCCCGGCGCGTTTGCCGGTGGCGATCCGGAGATGGGGCTGGATCTTCTCGACGGACTCGCCGTTCGCGCGGCGCCGGAGCACGGTGTGGAGCATGTCGTCGGTGACGACGGGTGGGCGTCCGCCGTGCTTGCCCTTGCGTGCGGCGGTGTCGAGTCCTTCGAGGGTGGACTCGCGGATGTTCTCCCGCTCGGTCTCCGCCATGGCGGCGAAGAACGCGAACAGCAGCTTCCCCGGGCCGGTCGGGTCGTAGATGCCGGGCAGGGGCCCGGCGAGCATCTCCAGGATGAGGCCGTGGGCGGTGAGGTGGTCGGCGAGCGCGGTGAGTTCAGCGGCGTCGCGGCCGAGCCGTTTCATCTCGTACACGGTCAGGATGACCCGGCAGTGCGGGGCATGCGCCTTGACCTCCCGGGCCGTGCGCAGGGCCTCCTCGAACCGGGGGCGGACGCGGACGCGGGTGCTGATCTTCTCGCTGAAAATCTTGTCGCGGGGGATGCCGTGTCCGGCGAGGGCGTCGAGCTGGGAGTCGAGTTCCTGGCCGAGGGTCGAGCAGCGGGCGTAGCCGATGCGGATGTCCGCGCTGGGGAGGTCCGGGTCGAGGGGCGCCGGCGGTGGGGTGCCCGGCCGCCAGGGCCGTCCCGGTCCGCGGTCGGCGGGGGTGGGGACGCGCAGGGTCTTCTTCAGCCGGGGCACGAGGGTGAAGCGGCGGGTGTGGTAGGCGGAGGCGACCGCGCCGCCGCGCGAGCGGCACGGCGAGCCGGGCTGGACGTCGCACTTCGGACAGGCGTGCTGTTCGACGTCGTCGGCGTCCGGCCGGTCGGCCGGAGGGTGCTGTTGAGGGTCCGTCATGGGCCCGGATTTTCGCACAAGGCAAGTCTCAGAAGGGGGTCCGTCCCGCTTTTGAGTGAGAACGGGTTCTGAGAGCGAATCCGGGTCCGGCGGTGGTCCGGCGGCCCACTGTCGGCCTCTCTCGCGCAAAGGACCGTTTGTGAAAGAGGAGGGGGTGATCTGTCAAGACGGTTCCGCCGGTCACCGGGTGGTTCAGATGGCTTGCGGAGTTCTGTGCTGACTCGTGTCGGGAGGTTCAGGATGCCGGAGTCGGTCAAATTCCACCCATGACGAGGGGTTCTTCATGCCGTCCACAGCGGAGACGGGTGCCTGGGTCCAGTTCAAGAACAAGGTCACCACCGGGCAATGCCTGGAGTGGACCCCCCTCGGGGCCAAGTGGCAGCCGCAGAAGCCGTTCAACAACCCATCGCAGAGGTGGATTCTGCTGGGCCTCGAC
The DNA here is from genome assembly GCF_042753905.1 of Streptomyces sp. NPDC059248. Lineage (NCBI taxonomy): Bacteria > Bacillati > Actinomycetota > Actinomycetes > Kitasatosporales > Streptomycetaceae > Streptomyces > Streptomyces sp. NPDC059248. Next base: position 6,066 of record NZ_JBHYZV010000048.1, read on the forward strand.
AATGACCAGTACTTCATCATGGGTCCCGGGGGTGCGCTTCTGACGGTCCGGGACGACCGGGGGGACGTCCCCGTCGGGGAGTACAACGCCGGCTGGAGGGGCCTCACGCTGGCCGACCCGTACCAGGGATCCGACCTGACGGCCGCCAGGCGGCAGATCTTCCTCGTCCGGTCCTCGGGCTCCGGCTTCTACACCATAGCCAGCGCGGACGGCCGGGTGGTGCTCGCCCCCGTGGACGGGGCCCTCGTCCGCATGGTGCCGCCCAACTCCCCGGCCGTGGCCAACGGCTGCTCGCAGTGGAGTCTGGAGGCCGTCGGGAAGTATTCCTCGCTCTCCGACGCCCAGCTCCTGCCCATCACCACTGCTGTCAACCAGCCGCCGGAGATGTACGACTACGCCCGGCCGAACCCCGACAGGACGCCCGAGGTCCTCCTCGGCCTGACCACCCTGCCCTTCCCTCTGGTCGACGACCCCCGGTACCCGGGACATGCCGGGCAGTCATCTCGGGTACCGCTGTACGCCCTCCTCCGCTACGGGCTCTACAAGGTCGGCTACTACTACGACAGCAGCGGCGCCAGCTCCAGGACCGAGACCCAGGAGGTGAAGGTCGGCCTGACCAGCACCAACGCGCAGGAGATCGAGCGGACCACCGGCATTTCCGTCACCTCCGAGGCTGGCTTCGCGTTCAAGGGCCTCTCCGCCTCCGTCAGCACCACCTACAGTCAGCAGCTCCGGGTCCTGACCTCCACCTCGACCACGCAGTCCAGCGAGAAGACACTCACCGTCCAGCGCACCTTCGAACAGGGCTACCGCAGCGCCATCGCAATCTGGTACCGCACCGACCGTTACGTCCTCAAGCGCCTGGAGGCCACGGGCAGCTTCAGCGCGGCCTCCACCGTCTTGGAATGGGAGACGACCCTCCAGAACGACACCGTCGAACGCTCCTACGCCCCCAACCGGCCGCGGTAGTTCCGTCACGCTCGGGCGGGGCCGCCGCCGAACCGCCCGGGCGGGACGGGAATGCGTCTGCCGCCCGTCGGCCGCGGACAGCCCGCGTGCCGTTCGGGCAGCACCCTGCGAGGTGCTGCCCGAACGGGTCACAGCACGCCCCTGACCACCGTTTCCGCCCCCGGCTCTGGCGATGCGGTAGTCCGTGCTGAGGCCCGCAGGCCGGGCACCGTGAGGCCCAGCCGGTTCGTCATGTCCAGTTCGAACCGGCCGTAGGGGTTCACGTGGGTCCAGAACAGCGGGGACAGGGCCCGCCGGTCAGCATCGGTGAGCCGCTTCTGCCACTTCTCCTCGGCTAGGACGTCCTGGAGGAGCAGGGTGTTGACGTGCACCAGCGCGGACTGGAGCAGGTGCAGCGCCAGCATCGAAACCTCCTGGGACTCCTTGTCGGAGCCGGTCAGGTCGCCGTCTTTGCCGTAGAACAGGTCGTGGTTGGCGGAGTTCCAGTTCTCCACGACCTGGAGCCCGTCGTTGATCTCACGCCGCAGGGCGGCGTCGGCGAGGTAGTCGCAGATGAACGCCGTACGCACCGCCCGCCCGAGTTCCTCGATCGCCCGGTACGTCGGGTGCTTTGGCCCGCCGCGGGTGAACCGCCGCAGGACCTGCTCGGCCTCGGCGGTGCCCAGGCGCAGGGCGGTGGTGTACTTCACGATCTGGTCGTACTGCTGGCGGATCAGGTCCCAGTCGATCGTCTTGGTCGACAGCACCGGCGCCAGGTGCGGCCACTTCTCGTCCTCCCCGGCCGCCGGCCGGTAAAACCTGGCCGAGCCGACGTTCTTCAACCGGGGCAGCAGATTGAAGCCGAGCATGTGGGCAAAGGCGAACCCAACGATCGACGCGCCGTGCGTGTCGGTGTACTGGCGGTCGATCTCCACGTCCGTGCAGTGCCGCAGCACGCCCTCGATCATCGCGGCGACCTCGGAGGCCGAGCAGGACTTGAGCTGGGAGTAGACGCACAGCGACTTCTTCTCCACGTGCCAGTAGATCAGCACCCCGGGCCCGCGGTAGCGCTGGTGCCACTCGGTCATGAAATTCGAGGACCAGGAGCCGAACTTCCTGGAGTCGCTCGCGCAGGCGGTACCCTCGCCCCACCACGCCGCGTCACGGGCGGCGAAGGTGGCGTTGACCAGCCGCACCAGCGCCGCGCGCAGGTTGGTCCGGTTGACGAACAGGTGCCGCACCCGGCGCAGGACGGCCTCGGACTCGCCGTGCCTGCCGGTGACCGCGACCCGCTTGATGCCCATGTTCGTGCCCAGCGCGAACAGCACCAACAGCAGCCGGCGCCGCAGCACCGCCTTCGGAACCGCCTCCCGGGAGGCGACCGAGGTGAACTCCCCGGTGAAGCCGGTGGCGAACTCGGCCTCCTTGAGGATGTCGATCAGGTCGATGGTGCCCCAGCGGCGCTCGATCTCCGTCTTCAGGGCGACCAGGTTCTCCGGCTCCTCCTGCTTACCCAGCGGCGAGACCTTGATCCACGGCTCACCATGCCGGCGGACGATGTCCACCCCGCCGGTGGTGCCCAGCTCCAGCGCGGTGTCGAAGCGGGTCAGCGCCTCCCGAAGGCGGTCCTGGAGGGCACCGATGAACGCCCCGGGGTCCTGCGGCTGCCGGATCGCGTCGTAGTGGACATCGCGGTTGTCCTCGAAGTCCGGAGGCAGGTCGTCCTCCGGGTTCTGCCACCGGTTCGCGCCCGGCACCCAGATCTCCCGGCGCCGCAGCGCGTCCCGCAGCGCCACCAGCACACACAGCTCGTACGGGATCCGCTCGACCCGGCCGCGCTCGTCCACCACCGCCTTGCGCCACTCGTCGCGCACCACCCCCGCGAGCGGAATCCTCTCCGCCTCGTCGAAGAACGCCCCCTCTTTCGCGATCGGCTGGTCCAGGTACCGCTTGAGCAGGTCGATGGCGTCCATCACCGGCCGGTAGGCGGTGTTGTTGCACGTCAGCTCCAGCGCGTTCAGCAGCGGCGACAGCATCCGCCGCCAGTGCCCCGAGTACGACGACCGCAGCACGGTGCGCACCCGGGCCCGGTAACGGGCCTCGTTCGCCGCGGCCTCCGCCGCCAGCGCCTTCAGCGTGGACTCCCCGGCCACCGGATAGATCACCTTACGGACCGTGCCGCCCGGCTCCGCGACCGCCGCCTCCGCCAGCCGCAGCAGGATGCCCTCCTTCCCGCGGACCCGCTTCATCTCCTTGTTGAACTCGCCCTCGACCTTCTTCTCCGCCCGCGTGTTGATCCTCGCGACGAGCTGGATGAACAGCTCCACCAGCGAGTCGGTAATCTCCGTCTCCCGCACGTGGCACAGCGTCGACAGCAGCGTGTACCGCACCGGCTCCGCCGCCGCCCGCAGGTCAGAGGGGTACTCCTTGGCCGCCCGCGCCCGCCAGGCCGCCACCAGCTTCCCCGACACATCCCCGAACAGCCCCGGCACCAGTTCCAGGGCCCGCACCCGCTGAAGCTTGTTCACCTCCGCCAGCAGACTGTCCAGCCCCAGCGCCCCGGGGTCCGCCTTCAGCTCGGTGAAGAACGTCCCCCCGCCGCCCGCGCTGTCCTCGCTCGCGCCGTCCTCGGCGACCAGGTCGTCCAGCCGGGACCGGGTCGCCGCCGATAACCGCCCCGCCGTGGCCGCGCAGAACCGCTCCTCGAAGGTGCTGACCGCCGAGCCCACCAGCCGGGCGACACGCCCCGGCGTCGGCGGCTCCAGCCGGTCCTTGCGGCAGCGGGCCACCACCGCCTCCGCCAGCCGGTCCCGGTTCAGCTCCACCCCGCACAGCTCGACCGCCAGCCACTCGGCGAGCTGGATCTGGTCCTCCTTGGTGCACTCCCGGAAGCCGAACGCACCCCGGATCTCGGTCCGGTGCCGCTTGACCGCCCGCCCCGCCCAGTCGTACGCCGCCCACTCCTCCGCCACCACCCTCACCTGCTGAGCGACGTACGACACCGCCGGCGCCGGAATCTCCCCAGCGTTCTCCGGGAACCGGGCCTCCACCTCGAAGAACTTCAGCAACAGCGCGAACCCCAACCGGTTCGCCCCCGACTTGTTCCGCAGCCGTTCCTGATCCTCCTCCAGCAGCGTCCAGACCTCGATCAGGTCCTCCGGCTCCCACTCCTGCCGCACCCCGCGCTCCCTCCGGTCGTCATGACCGGACCAACCTCGCCGAATACGACCCCCGACCAGCCCAGAAGATCCAAACCCCTGACAGGCACACCCCAGATCCGCTACAGAGAGCTACTTGTCACCTCGTGACAGCTTCGGGAGAACAGGGCCGTGACAGACCGTGCGGACCCGCTCGGCCGACAGCCCGAGCAGGGCCGCGGTCTGCTCCTCCGGCACCCCTTCGTGCAGCCGCAGCACCAGCACCAGCCGTTCGCGCGGTGTGAGCGACCCCAGCACTCCGCCCCCGGCCCGGTTGAACCGCCGGGCCCCGTGGGCGAACCGCACGGCGAGTTCCCGCCGGGCCAGGTCGTACGGATCCTCGTCGCGTACCCGGTCCCACTGCGCGTACGTCCTGGCCAGCGCGGCCGTCAGCAACCGCCGGGCCAGCGGATTGCGGTCCGGGGTCTCGGCGGTGAGCAGGGTCGCCGCATGCAGCAACCGGCCCCCCGCGCCCGCGGTGAACGCCTCGAACTCCCGGGCGCGGTGGCCTCGCGCGGAGAGCCGCCGCTCGGTCACGTCCTCATCTAGGAGCAGGGCCCCGGCCGGGGTCAAGACATCGGCGGGCATTGTCGCGACGGAAGTGCCCGGGCCTCGTCGCGCCGGAAGCGCCGTGGAAGGCCGGAGGCCGGGAGGCCAGAGGCCGGAAGGGCCGTGGGGGAAAGGGTGCGCGGCCGGGCCGGATGCCCGGCGGACCCAGGTGGTCGGCGTACCAGGGTCGAATCGCCGGTGCTGCGGGCTCGGCCGCGCGGCTGCCGCGGACCGTACGCGTGGGACGCGCCGGTGCGGAGGGTGTGAGTGGTGCGATGGACGGTGCCCGTGAGAACGGCCGGAACGCGGTGTACCGCAGTCGCGGACGTGGGGCGAACGACCGAACGGCTGAACGGGTCAACAGCCGGACGTCCGACGGGGGACGGGGTTCAGCCGGTGGCCGGAGGCGGCACCTCCGTCCCCGTCTGCCGGGCCGAGAGCGCCCGGTTGAAGCGGGTCAGCAAGGAGGTGAAGGACTCCCTCTCGGAGTCCGACCAGCCGTCCGTCACCTGGGCCATCAGCGCCCGCCGTGATGAGCGGACCTCCTCCAGGCGGGCCTGCCCGCGTGGGGAGAGCTGCAGCACGACGGCCCGGCCGTCCTCGGGGTGCGAGGTCCGCTTGACCAGGCCGGTGTCCACGAGGGGGGCCACCTGGCGGGTGACCGTCGACGAGTCGATGCCCATTCCGGCCGCGAGCGCCTTGACGCCCATCGGACCTTCCCGGTCGAGCCGGTTGAGCAGCAGATACGCGGCACGGTCCATCGAGTTGCGGACCTGCCCCATCCCCGCGAGCCGGGTTTGCTCCGCCCGCCGTGCGAAGAGGGCGACTTGGTGTTGGAGGGCATCGAGGAGACCGGGATCTAGACGGGTCGTCATGTCCTGAGAAGTGGGCATGGCAAAGGGCTCTCTCGTGCGGGAGCGGTCGATTGGTGGGGGACAGAGTACGCGGCCCCGGGGCGGTCCGTACGGGGCCTGAGAAAACCGGCGGAGAAGCGGTATACGGATATCCGCCGGGGGCGCGCCGACGGTGTGACAGGGGTGCGGCGGGGGCGCGAGCGCGCGGGACGCGCCCCCGTGAGCTGCGAGACTGGGAGTCATGAGCTTCCGTCCCCGTCACACCTTTCAACCGGTCATCCTCGACGACGTCCGGGGGGCCCGGAAGATGCTGGCCGGGGTCGCCCGGATGACGGCGATGGAGGGCAGCCGCCATCTGACCCGCCTGGTGGGCGCCCCGGTCCACTTCAAATGCGAGAACCTTCAGCGCACGGGGTCCTTCAAGCTGCGCGGCGCGTATGTACGGATCTCCGGACTGCGCCCCGAGGAGCGCGCGGCGGGCGTGGTGGCGGCGTCGGCCGGGAACCACGCCCAGGGGGTGGCGCTGGCCTCGTCCCTGCTCGGGGTCCGCTCGACGGTCTTCATGCCGCAGGGCGCGCCGCTGCCGAAGATCGCCGCCACGCGTGACTACGGAGCCGATGTACGGCTCCACGGTCAGGTGATCGAGGAGACGCTGGAGGCGGCGGAGGCGTACGCCCGGGACACCGGGGCCGTCTTCATCCACCCTTTCGACCATCCTGACGTCGTCGCGGGTCAGGGCACGGTGGGCCTGGAGATCCTCGAACAGTGCCCCGAGGTGCGGACGATCGTCGTCGGGATCGGCGGCGGCGGTCTGGCGGCCGGGATCGCGGTCGCGGTGAAGGCGGTACGGCCCGATGTGCGGATCGTCGGGGTGCAGGCGGAGGGCGCGGCGGCGTATCCGCCGTCACTGGCCGCCGGCCGGCCGGTCCCGGTGCGGACCCCGGTGACGATGGCCGACGGGATCAAGGTGGGGCTGCCCGGGGAGCTGACGTTCCCGATCGTCGAGGAGCTGGTGGACGAGGTCCGTACGGTCTCCGAGGACCAGCTGTCCACGGCGCTGCTGCTCTGCCTGGAGCGGGCCAAGCTGGTGGTGGAGCCGGCGGGCGCGAGCCCCGTGGCGGCGCTGATGGCGGACCCGGCGGCGTTCGCGGCCGGCCCGGTGGTGGCGGTGCTGTCGGGCGGCAATGTGGACCCCCTGCTGCTCCAGCGCATCCTGCGGCACGGCATGGCGGCGGGCGGCCGCTATCTGTCGCTGCGGCTGCGCCTGACCGACCGGCCGGGGGCGCTGGCCGCGCTGCTCGGGACGCTGTCCGTGCTGGACGCCAATGTGCTCGATGTGAGCCACGTACGGACGGATCCGCGGCTCGGTCTGTCGGAGGTGGAGGTGGAGCTCCAGCTGGAGACCAAGGGGCCCGAGCACTGCGAGCGGGTGGCGGCGGTCCTGCGGGACGAGGGATATGTGGTGACGGTGATGGGCTGACGCCCGGCCGGCTTCTCCTGCGACGGTGCCGAACGCCCCGTGCCCCTTGTGGCGCGGGGCGTTCGCCGTCTCCGCGCCGTCCCGGCCACCGCCACCACCACCGCCACCGTCACCACTCCCACGGCGCGATGTATCGCGTTTTAAAGCTTGAGGAACGCGATACATCGCATTATGGTGTGGCCCTGTCGCGCTGTTTCGGGCCCCGCTCTTCAGCCGCTCGCGGTGGAAAAAGCCGCAAAGTGCTGCAAACCTGAACATCTCATTAGTGCGCGCTCCACCCGTCCGCCCACTCCGGGAGACCCATATGCCAGGTGCCATCTACGCCGAAGGTCTGGTGAAGACCTTCGGTGAGGTCAAGGCTCTGGACGGCGTCGACCTCGACGTCCCCGAAGGCACGGTCCTGGGGCTGCTCGGCCCCAACGGTGCCGGCAAGACCACCACCGTGCGCGTTCTGACCACCCTGCTCCGGCCGGACCGCGGCCGAGCCGTCGTCGCCGGAATCGACGTACTCGAACACCCCAACGAAGTCCGCCGCGCGATCGGTCTCTCCGGCCAGTTCGCCGCGGTCGACGAGTATCTGACCGGCCGGGAGAACCTCCGGATGGTCGGCAGGCTCTACCAGATGAGCTCCCGCGCCGCGAAGGCCCGCGCGGGGGAACTGCTGGACCGCTTCAATCTGGCGGACGCCGCCGACCGGCCCGCCAAGACCTACTCCGGCGGTATGCGGCGCAGGCTCGACCTCGCGGCGGCGCTCGTCGTCTCCCCGCCCGTGATGTTCATGGACGAGCCCACGACCGGGCTCGACCCCCGCAACCGCCAGCAGTTGTGGACCGTCATCGAGGAGTTGGTCGCGGGCGGTACGACCCTTCTGCTCACGACCCAGTATCTGGAGGAGGCCGACCACCTCGCCGACGAGATCTGCGTCGTCGACCACGGCCGGGTGATCGCCCGAGGCACGGCCGACCAGCTCAAGGCCCGTACGGGCGGCGAACGCGTCGAGGTCGTCGTCCACCGCAAGGACGACATCGACGTCGCCCGGGAGGTGCTGGCCACGTTCGGCAAGGGCGAGGTCGACATCGCCACCCACACCCGCAAACTGACCGTCCCGGTGGCGGGCGGCGCCAGACTGCTCGCCGATGTGATCCGCGATCTCGACGGCCGGCAGGTGGAGATCGACGACATCGGTCTGCGCCGCCCCACACTCGACGACGTCTTCATCTCCCTCACCGGCCACAAGGCCGATACGGAGCCGGAGGCGGAACCGGAACCGGGCGACGCGCCACCGGACTCCGCCGCCGGGACCGACCCCCGCCAGGGCCGCAAGGAGGCCGCCAAGTGACCACCGCGCCCAAGATCGTCGGCGTTACCGCACCCCAGCCGCGCGGCGGGATCGTCCAGTCGGTCACCGACTCGCTGGTCATCGCCCAGCGGAACCTGATCCGGATGACCAGGATCCCGGAGATCGTCCTCTTCGGCCTGATCCAGCCGGTGATGTTCGTCATCCTGTTCAGCTACATCTTCGGCGGCTCGATCAATATCCCGGGCGCGGGCCTCAGCTCCTCCGGCTACCGCGAGTTTCTGATGGCGGGCATCTTCGCCCAGACCGTCACCTTCGCCACGGCCGGCGCGGGCGCGGGCATCGCCGACGACATGCACCGCGGCCTGATCGACCGCTTCCGCTCCCTCCCGATGGCCCGCGGCGCCGTCCTCACCGGCCGCACCCTCGCCGACCTCGTCCAGACGGCGCTCACCCTCGTCGTCCTGATGATCGTCGCCCTCCTCGTCGGCTGGCGCGCCCACGAGGGCATCCCCAAGGCGATCGCCGCCTTCGGGCTGCTGCTTCTGCTGGGCTACGCCTTCACCTGGATCGGCGCCCTGATCGGCCTCTCGGTCCGCACCCCGGAGGCGGCCACCTCCGGCGGCCTGATCTGGCTCTTCCCCCTGACGTTCATCTCGAACGCGTTCGTCCCCACGGAGAACATGCCCGCGTTCCTCCAGACCGTCGCGGACTGGAACCCCTTCAGCGCCACGGTCCAGGCCTGCCGCGAACTCTTCGGCAACCTCCCACCGGGCTATCCGGTCTCCGACGCCTGGCCCATGCAGAACCCGATCCTGGCGTCCGTGCTCTGGTCGGTCCTCATCGTCGTGGTCTTCCGCACCCTGGCGGTCCGCAAGTACCGCTCGGCGACGGTCTGACCGCGTCCACACTTCTCCGCCTCATCCGCCGCCCACCGCACCCCGTGCGGTGGGCGGTGCCGTCGGTAACTCCACCGTCGTGCACCCCTCCAGTCGTACGATCAGTTGCGCGGCGCGCAGCCACGGCATGCGGGGATCCCCGTAGGCGAGTCCCCCGTGGGTATCCACGACGGGGCGTGCAGTACCCCGTGCACCCCGAGCGGCACACACGACCGTACGCGGATCAGGGTGTGACGCCGCCGCAGATGGGGACATACGCGCAGGGAGAGTACGGCGCAGGGCGCGCAGACCGGCGGGTGCGAGGTGGTCAGGTACTCGTCCTCGTCCGAACCGAGCAGCCACAGCGTCCCGTTCTCGTCCCGGTCGGCGGCCTCTCCGCACACCTGGCACAGCATCCGGCGCATCGCCCGGCGCTGTCGCATCAGATGAACCTGCCCGAACTCGGGCCGCCCCCGGCCGGGGCTGGACGGTACGCGGGTCCACAGCACGCCGTCCGCGTCCCGGTCGTACGGCGTCTCGTCGGCGTACCCGATTCCGGCACCGCGTGTGACGACCAACGGCTGCACTCCCTGCTCGGAGCTCCAGGCGGTGATGTAGGGCACCACCGGGCCGGGTCGACGTGATGGGGCAGCGAGCAGCATGGATTCCTCCCGTAATATCTCTAGAGATATAGAAGATAGCGATGTTAGCTCTAGAGATGTCAAGTGCCTGTTGGGCTGAAGGGGTCGGCATCCGTGCGGATGCCCGTGGTTCCGCAAGCCGCTTAGGATCTCCAGGCGGGCAAGGAGGAGAGTGCGTATATGGCCAGCGGTCGCCGACCCAAGTACCAGCTCATCGCCGACGTGTTGCGGGAGGCGATCCGCGCGGGGGTCTACGGCCCGGGGGATCGGTTGCCGGGTGAGAACGATCTGATGGCGGAGCACGGCGTCGCTCGTATGACGGCACGACAGGCTCTCGGCGTGCTACAGGCCGAAGGGCTGACCGAGACCCGCAAGGGGGCGGGCGTCTTCGTTCGCGCCTTCCGCCCGGTGCGCAGGCGGAGTGTCGGGCGCGTCGCGCGTTCGGAATGGGGAGAGGGGCGCTCCATCTGGGGCGGGGACGCCCAGGACCGGCAACTTGTCGTCGACGACATCGTCGTCCGGGAGGAGCCGGCACCGGAGCGCATAGCCGGAGTGCTCGGGATCGGCGTCGGTGACCCCGTATGCGTACGGACTCGGCGCTATGTCCTCGATGGGAAACCCGTCATGCTCGCGACCTCGTATCTGCCCGGCGAACTCGTCGCCGGGAGCCCGGTCGCCTGGCCCGATCCCGGTCCCGGCGGGATCTATGCCCGGCTCGCCGAGCTGGGGCAGGCGCCCGCGCGGTTCCGGGAGGAGGTGCGGTCGCGGATGCCGTCGCAGGAGGAGGCGCGGCGGCTGGGGCTCGGGAGCGGGACGCCCGTCGTGCTGGTGTGCCGGACCGCCTACACCGCGCGGGGGCGGGCCGTCGAGGTCAACGAGATGACGCTCGACGCCGCCGCGTACATCCTTGAGTACGACTTCGAGGCATAGAGGCATAAGGGTCATCGGCCGCCCGGCACGACGATGCCCCCGGGATCATCCCGGGGGCATCGGTACGTTTCGGGCGAGCGGCGTCAGCCGGTGTAGGGCTTGGCGGCGAGGATCGTGACGGAGGCGGTCTTCCCGTTGGGAAGTTCGTAGTCCGCCGTGTCGCCCACCTTCTTGCCGTTGACGCCGGTGCCGAGCGGCGACTGGGGGGAGTACGTCTCGATGCCCGAGCTGGCGTACTCGCGGGACGCCATCAGGAAGGTCAGGGTGTCGTCCTCGTCGCCGTCGAAGGCGATCGTCACGACCATGCCGGGCTCGACGATGCCGTCGTCCGGCGGTGCCTCGCCGACCTTCGCGGACTCCAGGAGCTGCGTCAGCTGTCGGACGCGGAGCTCCTGCTTGCCCTGCTCCTCCTTGGCCGCGTGGTACCCGCCGTTCTCCCGCAGGTCGCCCTCCTCGCGAGCCGCCTCGATCTTCTTGGCGATCTCGGTGCGCGCGGGACCAGACAGATACTCCAGCTCGGCCTTGAGCTGGTTGTACGCCTCCTGGGTCAGCCAGGTGACGTTCTCACTGGTCTGGGTCACAGGTGCTCCTCGTCGGTACTGGGATACAAAGCTTCGCCCTACCCAGAAGCATGTGCCTCTACGGGAGGGCGAAACCACGAGCCTAACAATTTCGTGCTGAAAGGGGGAGAACAAAAGCCATCAGATTCCCATCAACGCAGGTCAGGGAATGATCTGCGATCGAACGCGCGATGGTTTTTTCCGATGGTCGGCCACTGGACCACTGCCGGGCGGGCCCTCCCGGGCCCGGGGCGGCGTCAGCCCGTCACGAGGCGTCGCACTGGACCAGTTCCGCGGTCGTCCCCCGGGACAGCGTACGGATCTTGTACACCTGGTCGATCCGGCTCTCGCCCCGCTCGTCGACCCGGACGTCGAGCCGTCCGACCTCGACCCCGTCCGCGGAGCGGGAGCGCACCGTACAGGTGCCGGTGGCGTCCGCGTCCTTACGGATCTCCAGATGGACCTGGACCTCCGAGTCCGAGGTCACATCGAACTTGATCATCTCGGCGCTGATCTTCTGACCGGCGATGTAGTCGTAGCCGAACCAGCCGACCATGGCGAGGAAACCCGCGCCCAGCACGGCGCCGAGGATCTTGAGCCGACGGTCGGAGCGCTGGTCCGCCGAGTGCCCGTAGCGGCCCTCGGGAAGCTGCTCGCGCACGCCGCTCATAGTGATTCCTCCCGCACTGTCCGAATCGGGCGGAGCGGAATTTTCCGCCGCCCGATTCGGTCACTATAGAAGCCGTGCCGACCGACCAATCACTGAGGATCCCGTCTTGACTGAACAGCTGCGACTGATGGCCGTGCACGCCCACCCCGACGACGAGTCGAGCAAGGGCGCGGCGACGATGGCCAAGTATGTGTCCGAGGGGGTGGACGTGCTGGTGGTGACCTGCACGGGCGGCGAGCGCGGCTCCATCCTCAATCCCAAGCTCCAGGGCGACGCCTATATCGAGGCCAATATCCACGAGGTCCGCCGCCGCGAGATGGACGAGGCCCGGGAGATCCTCGGCGTCCGGCAGGAGTGGCTGGGATTCGTCGACTCCGGACTGCCCGAGGGCGACCCGCTGCCCCCGCTCCCCGAGGGCTGCTTCGCCCTGGAGGACCCCGAGGAGGCGGCCGGGCGTCTGGTGCGCTCCATCCGTTCGTTCCGTCCGCAGGTGATCACCACCTATGACGAGAACGGCGGTTATCCCCACCCCGACCACATCATGACCCACACGATCACGATGATCGCCTTCGAGGGCGCGGCGGACGCCGAGCGCTTCCCCGAGGACGAGTTCGGCCCCGTTTACCAGTCGCTGAAGCTCTACTACAACCAGGGGTTCAACCGTCCCCGTACCGTCGCCCTGCACGAGGCGCTGCTCGCCCGTGGTCTGGAGTCGCCGTACGGGGAGTGGCTGGAGCGCTGGGAGGAGTTCGAGCGCGTGGAGCGGACCCTGACCACGCATGTTCCGTGCGCGGAGTTCTTCGAGATCCGGGACAAGGCGCTGATCGCGCACGCCACCCAGATCGACCCCGACGGCGGCTGGTTCCGCGTGCCGCTGGACCTTCAGAAGGACGTCTGGCCGACGGAGGAGTACGAGCTGGCGAAGACGCTCGTCCCTACCTCCCTCCCCGAGGACGACCTCTTCGCGGGCATCCGCGACAATGCCTGATATGACCCCTAGCGCAAATCTGGCAATGATGCAGGCGGCCGAGCTCGCCAAGGAGCTGGACAAGAACAAGGTCACCCCCGGCGTCCTCGGTTTCCTGGTGTTCGCGGGACTGGCCGTGGGCGTGTGGTTCCTGATGAAGTCGATGACCCGGCATATGAACCGGGTGAACTTCGACGAGACGCCGACGCCGAGGGCGGCCGCGGCGGGTGGTCCGGCCGCGGAGGCCGCCGAGTCGGGTGCCGGCACCGGCACCGGCACTGGTGGCGCGGCGGCGAAGACGGCCGAGACGGCGAAGACGGCTTAGCGCCACTGCCAGGGGCGAGCCGGTCGCGCCCGCACCCCGAGGGGCGCGGGCACGGCCGGTGTCCGCGCCGGTACGTGGCCGAAGGCGCCGTGCCCCGTATCGCGGGACCGTCCCCGCCCTCCCCCGACGTGCCCGACGCCCCGACCGGACGGGACCGGACCGGACCGCGGACCGTCGCGGCCGCCGACCACGGCCCCACGGCCCCCCGGCCCGCCCCTCGCTTCCCCCGCTCAGCCCGCCGTCGCCGCCCCCGGCGACGGGACCGGGACGCCCATCACCTCGCGCGCGTGGCGGTTCGGGACCAGGCCCAGGTTCCAGGCCTGCCAGCCGTCCTCCAGCCGCACCCCCCGCTCCAGCATCACCGCCAGCGCCGACGCGCAGTCCTCCAGCTTGCCGTCGCGCGCCGGGTGCCCGGCGGCCGTCATACGGGCCAGCTCCTCCTGGGCGACGACCGTGCCGACCTCCGTACCGCCCGGTGAGGCGTACGGCAGCAGGGTGCAGCGCAGGAAGCGGGCCCAGTCGGCGCCCCGGGCGTCGCGATACGAGTCGAACAGCCCGATCGCCTCGTCGCAGAGCACCAGCGCCTGAGTCTCCCGGCTGTTGCCCGCGTCGATCAGCGCCAGCTCCAGACAGGTCCACGCCTCCCCGTGGGCCACCCCGATCCGCCGGAAGTCGGCCCGCGCGTCCACCAGCAGCTGGCGGGCGAAGCCGGAGTTGCGGAGGTTGCCGGTCCGGGCGGCCCGCATATCCCGGGTCACCCGCCCGGAATGGTGCCGCGAGCACGCGAGACCGTAGACGTCCCGCATCCGGGAGAACATCGTGCGCGCCCGCTCCAGCTCCCGGATCGCGTCGTCCCGGTCGCCGCACTCCTCCAGCGCCTGCCCCAGGTAGTACAGCGTCCACGCCTCGCCGCGGGCGTCCTCGTTCTCGCGGTGCCTGGCCAGCGCGCTCCGCAGCTCGCCGACCGCGGCCACCGGGTCGCCGTCCACCAGGCGCCCCCGGGCGAGCTGGGTCAGCGCCCACGCCTCGCCGCGCCCGTCCCGGGTACGCCCGTACTGCTCCAGCGCCGTCCGCAGCTCCTCGTCGGCGCGCGGTACGTCGCCCATCCGCAGACACACCTGACCGAGCTGGAAGTGGGTCCACGCCTCGCCGTGCAGCGACTCGCCCTCCCGGTGCAGCCGCAGGGCCGTGTCCAGCAGGGTCACCGCCTCCGCCAGATGCGCCTGGTCGCGGCGGACCGCCGCCAGCGCGTGCAGCGACCAGGCCCGGTCCTCGGCCTGCTCGGCGGAGCCCTGGAGCGCGATCGCCTCGTTCAGCTTCGCCGCCGCCTCGGTGAGATTGCCCTGGTGGTGCAGGGTGATCCCGAGGGAGCAGAGCGCCAGCGCCGCCCCCGCCTCGTTCCGGGCGTCGCGGTAGAGCCCGACCACCGACGAGAGCGTCGTCCGCGCCGTGTCCAGCTCACCGAGCTGACGCGCAGCGATACCCGTCCGCAGCCGTACGGCCCGGTCCAGCAGGCCCTCGTCGACGGCCTGCGTCAGCTCCGATATCTCCCCGAGCCGGTACAGATCGCCGCGGAGCAGGCAGTAGTCAGCGAGGGCGCCCAGCAGATTGAGTACGGACTGCTGGTCGACGCCCTCCGCGTAACGCAGCGCCGAGGTGATGAAGCTGGACTCGTCGTCCAGCCAGCGCAGCGCCGACTCCAGCGACGAGAAGCCGTGCGCGTCGAACTTCCCGGCCCGGGTGGAGAGCTTGCCGTCGACCATACGGATCACGGCCCCGGCCAGATCCGCGTAGTTCTGGATCAGCCGCTCCTGCGCCGCGGTCCGGTCGGCCGCCTCCTCCTCGGCGATGAGCCGCTCCCTGGCGAAGGTCCTGACCGACTCGTGCAGCCGGTAGCGGGAGGACCGCACCCGGTCGATCAGCCCGGCGCCCGCCAGCTCCCGCAGCAGTGTCCGCGCCTCCGTGTCGTCGGTCGCCAGCAGCGCCGCCGCCGCGGCGGCCCCCAGGGACGCCCGGCCCGCGAGCGCGAGCCGCCGCAGCAGCCGCCTGGCCTGCTCGGTCTGGTCGGAGTAGCGCAGCCACAGGGCCCGCTCCAGCGGATCGTCCCGGTCCTGCGCCGCGAGATCCTCGGCGAGCCGCCCGGCCGAACGCGTCCCCAGCGACGAACCGGCGACCCGCAGCGCCAGCGGCAGACCGCCGCACAGCTCCCGGATCCGCTCGGTGCCCTGCGCGTCGTACGGCCCCGCCGCCTCCGCAGTGTTTCCGGCGGCTCCGGATGCCCCGGCCGCCAGCTCCCGCAGCAACTCCTCGGTACCCGCATCGTCCAGACCGTCCACCGCGAGCTGATGCACCCAGGCGCCGGCGCCCGGCCCGTCCGGCAGATCGAGCCGCTCCCGCGCGGTGACCAGCACCAGACTGTCCGAACGCTCCGGTACGAGCGTCCGCACCTGCGCCGGGTCGCTGGCGTCGTCCAGCACCACGGCCACCGCGAGGCCCGTCAGCTGCTGGTGGTACAGCTCGGCCAGCCGCCGGACCTGCTGCTCGGCCGACGACCGCTCCCGGAACAGCAGTTGCTCCCGGGGCGCCCCCAGCCGGTTCAGCAGATGCAGCAGCGCGTCCCGGGTGCTCAGGGGACGACCGCTGTTGCCGCGCAGATCGACCACGCACGCGCCCCGGAACTGGTCCTTCAGATGGTGCGCGGCCCGGATCGCGAGAGTCGTCCGGCCGGCGCCCTGGCGCCCGTACAGCACCACGATCGTCGGCTTGGTCTCCGTGGCCGCCCTGGCGGTACGCACCCACTGCCCGATCCGCTCCACGGCGTCCCGGCGACCCGCGAACGGGCCCTGCGGCACCGGCAGATGGCCGAACGACTGCTCCAGGACGGACCGGCGGCGCGCGGCGGCGCTCCGGTCGCCGCCGCGCAGCCGCTCCACGGCGGCGGGCGCGGTCGACGACCTGGTACGCGACGCCGTCAGCATCCGCTGCTGCTCCAGGAACGGGCGGATGCCCCGTACCTCCAGCGCCGTCAGCCACTGGAGCCGCAACTGCTCGGACCCGCCCGGCTGCCCCAGGGCGCCCGCCGTGCGATGGGCGGCGGGCCAGTGGGACGCGGTCACCTTCAGTACGGTCGTCGCGGCACCGGCCACCGCGACGACGGCCCCGGCGCCCAGCGCCGTACCGGTCGAGGTGTCCAGGGCCAGATCGGCGCCCGCGGCGGAGACCGCGGCAACGGCCGTCACCAGCAGAGGAGTCGACAGATTCCGCCAGGACAGCCGGTCCGACAGCGGCGGCCTGGCCGCCTCCGCCGCGCTCAGGGCCTCCTCGTACGCCGCGTACTCCTCGGCCACCGTGGCGGCCATCGAGTCGAGGGCGGCCCGCCCGCGGGCCAGCAGCACCCGCCCGTCCGCCGCCCCGTCCGCCCGCCGCGCCTCCTCCTCCACCGCGCGCGCCAGCAACCCCTCGGCCTCGGCCCGATGACTCTCCCGCATAGCGGCCCCCTTGTTGCCCGTTCCGATCACCCGCCCAGCCCGGCCCCACCGGCACCGGGACACCCCCGGCTGCGTCCGGGCACCGTTGCCACCACGCGAGGGAACCGGATCACACCCGGAGCCCGAACCTCGTACCCGCCCTACCCAATGACGTCATGCTCACGCCTAACGACGGGGCCCGTGAGCGTGGAGATCCCGGCTGCCACTTGTGCCGGTGACGCTGCGGAGGCTGTGAGGCCGCGCCTTCACGTCTCCCTGATGATGACGCGGTTGCCGCAGAGCTTGGACCAGTCGTCCTGGTCGGAAGTCAACACGACGACAGGGGCCGGGGCGCGGAGGGCGAGTGCGGCAACAACGGCGTCGATGGCGTACTTGTGTCCGTGTAGACCGCCGGCGTCCCGGAGCAGTGTCACAGCGGTCATCGAATCCTCGTGGCTGACCGGTTCCACTTGTAGCCGGGAGAGGACCCATTTCAGTCGGGCCAGATCGGTCTTCCCCTGTACTGCTTCGACGATAGTCAGGACGGATACCAGGACTGTGACTCCGGTCTGCCGGGAGACTTCCAGGCGGGCGGCCATTTTGCGGTCGTTGCGCAGCAGCAGGGAAAGGGCTTCGGAGTCGAGCACCAGGGATCGTGCGGGCTGCTCTTTCACGCAGCGTCCTGCCCGGCGCCCTGAGAGTCCCCTTCTCCGAACAGCTCGCGGCGGGCGGCTTCGATCTCCTGTTCGGTGAGCGCGCCGTATTCCTCCTCGTGTGAGGCGACGATCTCGGCGAGGCCGTCCATGGCGAGCTGGTGTCGGACGGCTTCGGTGATGTAACCGGACACGCCGCGGCGTCCGGCTCGTGAACGGAGTTCGGTGATGAGGTCGGCAGGCATGGACACGGAGATGTTCTCGGTGCCTCCGGCGCGATTCTGCTTCATGGCATCAGTGTACGACAGGATTTATTACAATGCTGGAGGAGGAGTCAGCCCGTTCCCCGGTCCGTCCGGGAACAGTCGGGCCGTGCCACGGGAGCGTCTCGTCGACCCCCTGCGTGAGGATGGGCCATACCGAATCGCCTCGCGAACGAGGCCTCCCCTGCCCCTCCCGGCACGTCGACGACCCCGTCTGCTGGTGGCCCTGATCGGCCGGCGCGTTGGAGGAGGCGCGGCCGCTGAATGCGCCCGTGTTGCTGAGCGTGGGGTGTGCCAGTCACCACTGCGCCAGTGGCGACTGGGCGCAGTGGTTCGGGGCAGCGCTTGCGCCGTCGGGTGACGCCGCAAGGATCTTGAAGGTCCGAGCGCGCCAGTCTTCAGAGTTTAGGTTTCGCCACACTTTGTGTACGAATCGCGAGTGGGAGGCCTTCCTTGTCGGCGAGATGCGTGACTGGATCAGCAGCTTCGATGGTCAGGTGCATACCCCGGTGGTGCAGATGCTGGATGTGCTGGCGGAGGGGGCCAGGGATGGGAGGGCCCGCTGGTGGACATCATTTACGGTTTGTCGATGGTGAACCTGAAGGAGTTGCGCCCTGGCGCAGTGCGCACCCTCTTCGTCTTCGATCCACGGCGTTCCAGCGTCCTCCTGGTGGCCGGAGGCAAATCCGGTCAGTTGAACGAGTGGTATCGGGCGACGACTCCCCTGGCCGATCAGTGCTACGAGCCGTGAGTAAAGGAACGTGCCCCGGGTTTGGGCATGCTCTGGTCAGGATGCGCTCGCCCGGTTCGCGACTGCGCTGGGCGGGCGTCTGTATCAAGCCGTCAATCTTGACGGCAGGGACTCGCGCCCGTCGTGAGCTAGGCAGCGGCTTCGTGGCCTGTGATGCAGGAACGGTGATCGCGGCAACCGGGACGCCTAGCTTCGGTACTACGCCGTCTGTCGCTCTGTACGAGAATCTGAGAGCTCTCCGGGGAGCACGTGTACGGGCTTGGCCATCTTTTCTCCGCGCTGGAAGCGAAGCTGCCTGACAGGCTTCTGAAGGACCCAGGCGTTCCACGCCTTTACGTAGAGGCCCACCTGTCCACGTGAATCGCTCCGACGGCGTCCACTGGTGCCAGTGCCCAGCGAGATAAGGGCGTTTCGAAGGGAAAGTCGAGGGTCTCCCGGAGAGAGATCGGCTCCAGTCGTCACGCCTTGGATCCATGACTCTTGATCCACTCCGGGCGATGCTTCCCATGTTGCGTAATACCCTACTGCTGCGGCAGTGGGAATGATGAGCCGTTCCTTGCTCATGAGTCGCGCGATCGTGCAGGCTCTGGTGACCTCCTCCCGATTTGCTTCCAGGAAGGTGAGCACTTGGGCATTGGTGAGTCGAGAGGAATGACCTTTCCACTCGGCGTCAGGCATAGCTTTAAAGAGGTGGATGTGCCGAATGGTGGCAGCCAGTAGAGAAGCGTCATGCTCACCCTGCATGGCGAGGATGGTCGATGCTGTACGAGAGCGCCCTGTATCCATCACGGAGAATGTCTCGATGGGAACGTTTTCGAATACGAGCACTGGCACCGTTTGGCCGGACTGGCGGATAGCTTCGAGGCGATGCTGTCCGTCTAGTAGGCGACTGTCGTGCCAGGAACCTGCGAATGCGATCCCTTGGTGGCTTACGAGCCACTCTCCACGCTGGATCGCATCCCGGAGATGTGCTACCCGTCCCTTGTCGAGGGGTCGATTCTCGAGGTTGCGTGTGAGCATCTCGATAGCGACTCTCGGTGAGACGCTCATGACGTTCGACGAGAGCGATAGCTCTCGGGGGGTGGCCTGATGAGGGATTGCCATGCCGCTCAGCATTGCTCGCGTTGCGCCGTCCTCACATCACGTGATCGAAGCCCGCGGAAAGCGGTCAATCTTAAGCCTGAAATGAATGGATCTGATCGACTGGTGGCACATGTCGACCGATTGAAGTGCGGCATTAGGTCAGGCCCTGGGCATCCCAACACCGAGAGCATGAGCGAAGGAATCGGCTCTCGTGCAGCCTCTACACGTGAGGCGTACCGGTGAAAGTCCTGAGGCGGCTTCTTGGTGAGATCGGCCGATTGCGGGAGCAGTGTCTGGCTCACCACAAGGCCAGCTGGGTTGTCTGCTGGCTGGCGGCGGGTGAGATCGTGAAGGCGTCCTGTGTGCTCGACTTCCTTTGCCAGGCCTTGCCAGGCCTTGCCAGGTTGTTGTCCGGGGCCGTCGTCCCTGTCGGGCACGGTATGAGGCCTCAGCGTGCAGATGCCTTCCGCCTCTCTGTCCGCGAGAGCCGCGCGCGGCGGACCGCGCGGGCCTCATCGGCCGGGCCGGGGCGCTGTGAGAGGCTGGGCCGTATGAACCGGTTGGCTGGCGCGACCTCGCCGTATCTGCTTCAGCACGCTGACAATCCGGTCGACTGGTGGCCCTGGACGCCGGAGGCTTTCGAGGAAGCGCGACGGCGTGACGTGCCCGTACTGCTATCGGTCGGCTACTTGGCGTGCCACTGGTGCCAGTGAACTCGTCAACCTAGTAGTGGGCCCGGTGAGACATTGTCTGCATCACCCGGCCCGAGCCGAGTACCCACGGCGAGCCGCCTGCCCGGCAAGCAGGGTACGGGGGATCAGAGTTTCTGCACCCCGAGGTCGGCGAAGAGCTTCCTGGCGGCAGGGTCGACCGAGTAGTGCACCAGGCTGCGGATGGATCGGGTCATGAGCACGCCGTAGGCCCTGCACAACGCCTGGGTGAGTTCGTTGTCGTCCTTGATGCGTGAAGCCTTGTTCTTCACGTGCTCGCGGTGGGCGACCCAGGCGCCGTCCTCCCACGTGAGGTCGGGGCCCATGATCACGCCGCCCCACTCGTACTCGAGCCCTTGGGCCGTGTGCACGCACCCGATCTGCCCGAAGCCTCCGGGGTCGGTCGCCCAGAACCTCCGGCTGGGTATTCCTTGGGTGCTGTGGCTGTCGCTGGCGTTCCAGGGGCGTGCCCAGTTGGGATCGGGGCTGACGTCGGGGAAGGTGCCGGTGTCGTCGGTCCAGCCCCAGCACATGCCGGCGCTCATCCGGGCGCTCGTGCCAGCCGGGTCCCTGCTCTGCAGGAAGGACTCCATTTCGGCGGCACTGTCGGCGTAGTAGAGCTCGAAAGGTTCGGGATCGGTGGAGCCGTCCGGGTGCCACGCGGTGGATTCTCCAGCCGTGAGCCAGTTGACCCAGGTGTCGTAGGTCGAGCTGCCGACAGTTCGAAGTACCCGGTCCAGGGTGATCGGCACGATCTCCACGCCGAGGCTGCTGAGTTCGCTCTTGAGCCGGTCCGGAGACCAGACCTCCTCTGCGAAGAGGCGTTGATCGCCATCGATGAAGAAGACCGGCACACGAGCGCGGGTGACGACCACCTCCACCGAGGTCGGTCCTGTCGACCGCATGCCGAAGGAGCCGGTCTTGGGTCGTTCGCTGAGCCGGTGGGCTTCGTCGCAGACGATCAGGTCCAGTTCGTCGGGCCCGAACTTGTCGGCGATCTGCACCAGCGGTCTGAAGGCCTTCTTGTGTCCCTTGGCGGATCGCTTGAAGGTGTCGCGAGAGGTGATGCCGTCGGAAGCGAAGGCGGCAGAGCGTCCGGCTTGCAGCGCTTCTCCCAGCGAGGTGAGCGCGACGAGCGATTTGCCGGTGCCCGGACGCCCTTCGATGACTAATACCTTCTTGACCCCCTCTGTCTCAACGGCTGCCGTCGCATCGGAGATGGCCCTGACCGCCCGCAGCTGGTGCTCAATGAGACTGAACCAGGTGTGCCCGCTGACGATCGCCCCGGTCTCGTCGGCCAGCAGGTTGCTCGACCGTCGACGTCCGAGCAACTCCTGTGCTGCCTCCGCGCCGGAGGCCGGGCTGAAGTTCGCGGTCAGGAACTCCTCCAAGTCCCATGGCTGACGCACAGTGAATGTGGGGATCCCCGGACGAGGCGATACTTGGCTGACCGCTGGTGGTCCCGATCCATCCAGTTGTGCAAGTAGGCCGCGCCCACCAGGTTGACGTATCGGTCATCGAACATGCTGTGATGCTTGCGCAGGTCGTCGATGTTGTTGGTGACCTGAATCGCAGGATGCTTGACGTGCCTCTCGTACTCGGAGAAGGGCGCATAGACCAGATCCGTGGCGCAGCGTGGCAGAGCGTGCTGATTCCCGCCGTCCTGCAGGGGGCGCAGAGCCCGGCCGTCTTAGAGACAGTCGGACGCTCGATACTGCCCCATTGCTTGAGTTCGATGACCGCGTAGCTAAGCCGTCCCGATGCGCGCTGGCTGGCGAGGACCACGTCGATGTGGTTCATCTGGCCGTCGGCAAGGTACTCGATGAACATCCGAACCTGGCCGGGCCCGAGGTTGTCCAGCGTGGTTGCCAGCTCGTAGACGTTTCACGCCAGGCCCTGACTTCGGCGGAACTCGGCTTCTTGCCCTTCGGGTGCGCGGCGGTGTAGCACTCGCCGATCTTCCGGACCAACTCATGGCGGTCCCTTACCAGACGCTGTACGGTCCAGAACGCCTCCAGCGGCCTCCAGCTGCTTCCGACCGCCATTCCGTCTGCCTCCCAGCAAATGAAGCTCTCCCGAGCTGATTCATCTGGAACCTAGCAGAATCGTTTCTTCAATTACTCCGTGTGTCCAGGCCAGGCACGATGCAAGGGGCGCGATGCCCCTTGTCTGCGGAGAGCCCTGCCGTCGGCGCCGAAGGCTGGCGGCAGGATCCGCGCGAGGGTTCGCCTTCGGCAGGCCGCCGGGCGGTTCAGCGTACGAGGATCAGCCCGCAGCTGTATGCGCGGGCGTGGCCGATGCCCTGAGTGAGGGCCGCGACGAAGGTCGTAGGATCGGTGACCGTGAATGTGCCCTTGATTTCCGCACGGGCGATACGCAGACCCTTGTGCGGTGCCGGGCTCGAGATGTCCGGGAGCATGCGCACGGCGATCCGCTCGGTATCGGAGTCCGCTCCGATACGGGTGACGCCGTCCGGGGCGATCGAGGCTTCGCCGGACGGTTGAAGGCGGCGCGTGAACCACCCCTTGACGTGTTCGGGGCGTGTGTGGGGGACGCGAGCGCCCCGGGTCTTAGGCGGAGAGCCCGGTTGCGGTGGAATGCTGCGAACGGGATTGACCACCGTGCGGAAGGCGACCCTGTCGCCGAAGTGGAAGGTGCGATCGACGGTGAGAGGCTCCGGCTTCTCGGCCAGAGCTGCACAGGGAATGCCGCTCCAGTCGGCGGGGAGTGACGACTGGACCACCAGGTTGAGCCGCGCCTGCCGGAGTTCGACGGTCCAAGTCGACAGGATGCCCATTTGGGCACGAGGGTCCGGGCTGCCATCGTCCACCCAGCCTGGGAAGCCGCTCATGACGGTTCGGTGCATGTCTTGCGCATCGATGAGCGATTTACGGACGAACGGATGTCGGGCGTCCAGGGCCAGCAGGCTCTGTGCGGTAACGAACCTGGCGGCCCGACCGGCGCCGGACGATGTATTTGACGCAGTGGTGGTCGTGTTCACAGGATGATGTCCCATCCATGGGCGTTGGCGGCGATGGTGATGCGATGGCGGGTCTCCCAGCGGAGGCTGTGGGTCCCTCCGTCCGTCCCGAACTGCACTGGCTGGTCGGACAGGGGGGCGACGCCGGGGAGTGGCCGTCTGCTCTCGAGCCAGGCCCATGGGCGTATGTGCGGCGTGGCGGACGACGGCTCGGCTTCGGGGCCGACGGCATCGGGAAGCAGGGAGTGAGTCTCGAAGACTTCCTTGAGCGAGCCCGGATCGATGCCGACGGCCAGGTCCCCCGATGGCGGACAGGCTTTGCGACCGAGCCAGAGCAGCCTCTTCGGGTATTCCAGGGCGTGTGCCACACGTTCCAGGAGGGCCCTGTCCCGGTGTTCCAGACCGACGAGGAAGGCGGCGTCGGCGAGGTACCAGCGCTCCGTGATCAGGCTGTGGCGGCGAACCTCTCTGGAGACGAGTGTTCCTGACCATGGGTCGGCGGCGACGTATTTCGGTGATCCGTACCAGGCAAGCAGCTCGGCGCTTCCGAACGGACCGGGCTCCAGGGTGTCGCCTGTCGGCGGCGCCGGCCATGGATCCGTAGTCGCTTTGGCAGCTCGCTGGTGGTCGGTGATCAGGTCGCGTGGACGCAGCGGATACTTGCCGCCGCCGACCGTGTGGTAGTCGCGCATCGACGTGCCGGGCCGGTCCGCCCGCACTCCGAAGCGCACCTCGGCGATTTCCCCGAGGGGTTCATCCCGGTGCAGCCCTAGAGCTGCGGCGCACAGACCGATCACGCCCGATTTCGTTGGGCGGCTGTGTGTGTCGCGGCGGGCGAATCTGCCGGCGATGCCCCAGGACTGCAAGGGGCCGGCCAACCGGACCAGCAGGACGTGCGAGTCGTTCGTGTCGCTCACGGTGTGAGGTCCTCGGCCCGCTCCACGACGGACAGTGAATCCGGCAGTTCCAGCTCTCCCAGGAGTAGATCGATCTCGGGGTCGTATGTGAGCAACCGTGTGGTGCGCAGATCGCTGCGACGGCGGCTGACGAAGGTGTGGTGGCGCAGCAGTCTGCGTACGGCGGCGGGTCCCGCCGGTCCTTCCCCACCGGTCGACAAGGGCCCCTCGTCGACCGGCCTCTGAAAGGCTGACGCGTAGTTGTAGGGGCGTTCTCCTTCGAAGGCAAGGACGAGCGCTGGCAGCGATCCGGTGGACGCGGTGGAGTTCTTCTTCGCTTCCGGGAATGCTTCAACGAAGGAGATCACGAACTCCTTCTCAGCCTCGGACGCAACCTGTTCGGCCTCGTTCTGGTCCATTCCGGCTACCCTCAGATTGACGCGGAGCTGCGTGCGATCAAGGACGGCGTGTCGGTAGAAGGTGCCGGAGATCAGGGACTGGTACCCGGTCATCCCCGCACCTGCGTCGTCCGCGGCGTCGAGGAAATCTAGAGCATTGCGTTTGCGGTCGAGCTTTGCGTCATCGGCGGCCGCGTAGAAATCCTCGATCTGCTCTGCTTCGTGCACGGTGAAGGCATGTCCCGTCTGGACGGCGCCGTCGACGTTGGGAGAGTCGGGAATCTCAGCGAGGAACCGACCGTAGAGAGCGATGTCCACGGCGTCCCGAGGCGCGAGGGCCAGCAGAACGGCGTCGCGGGTGGCCTTGGGCAGCGGAGGCAGGGTAACGGCCGTGGTCGCTTCCGTGGGGGCCTCTTCTGCATCCAGTGCTGTCACGTCCTTTTTCCTGGCCCCGCGACGTGTCTTCTTCGCTGCTTCGGTGTGAGCCTGAGTGCTGAGATAGGTGTCGAGCCACCCCTCGACCTCCGTGGCGTGGTCGGCGATGTGGCGTGCGATTCTCGTTCCGGCGTCGGACGGCGCGAACACGAGCACCTTGGTCAGGTTGGCCACGGTCTGCTTCTTCGGATCGCCGAACTTGAGACCGCTGGCTTCCAGCACTGCCCGAGCCGTGACCAGAGCTCTGTCTCCGTCCCAGCCGTGGACGGACTCGAGTGCACGCCCGGCGAGAAGAGCCCACTCCCGGGTACGGACGCCCATGCTGCGGCCCTTGAGCTCCCCCAGGCCGACGTTGGCCCGGTTGCGGGCGTGGACCCGCTCGGCGCGCCTACGAGCCTGACTTGTGATCATATGACGTTCCACGCCGCCGAAAACGAGGGACTTCGGCTGCCCGTTCTCGTCGCGCACCGGGAGGACGGCGGCCAGCGTCTCAATGAGGTGCAGGGAGAGGAACTGGCTCCGAGATGACTCGGTCACGAGGTGGTGTCCCTTCGGTTCGTCGGTGGAACTGTCGGTGGGGGAGTCGGTCGCGTCAGGGGTTGGTTTCATGCTTCCCGACCGTTCTGGCAGGGGCGTGGAAGTGGACCGACCACTCGTAAGCGATGCGCTCCTTGCGGTCGTTCCACCGGATGAGGTCTTCGGTCAGAGTGGTCCAGGCCGGTGGGGGCTGGTCACAGGACCGAAGCCGAGTGATCGCGTGCTGGAGGTGGCGCCAGGGGATCCGCCGGCTCGCAACGACACGGTCCAGAAGCCGCTGAGCGCCGGGATTGTCCGGCCCCCGCCCGGTCCCGTCCCCGATCCTGCGGGCTGCGGCGCCCAGACTGCCGTGGCCGTACGAGGGCGTGGAACACCCCTGGTGGTAGATCGCGAACAGGAAGGCGACCTGCTCGAAGAGGTCACGGTGGTCGTCCCCTCCGTACCAGCCCGCGCGGATGTGTGCGTTGGTCCGGACCCGGGACCGGCGGAGTTCGGCGAGCGTCTTGTACTCGCGGTTGTGGACGAGGACGGTGAGCCAGGTGGTGAGTGCCGCGCTGTCGTGCGGTAAGCGGGGCGTCTGTGTGCCGGCCGACGGATCCTGCTCAGTCAAGTGCTGTCTCCCCTCGGAGTTCGGCCGGAGCCCGGTCGTTGGACATGGCCTCCTCGAAAAGCCGCTCGGCCCGGGATCGCGCTCGGTTGTAGCGGTCGCCGGGCGGCAGGGTGTCGAGGAGCTGGAGCAACCGGGTACGTGCCGTGATCATCAGCTTCAGTGCGTAGGCGACCAAGGGCGCGGACACCGGGTCGTCGTCCTCGAGCCCCCCGTCGATCACCTCGTCCAGCAGTTCGTGAAAGGGGTCCTCGGCTGCGGGCCAGAAGTCGTACCGGGCATCGAGACGTGCCACTTGGCCGGCCTCGTCCGCGGCCCTCATCGCGGGAAACGCGGTTTCTGCCGCCACGATGGCCGCGTTCTTGAGGGTCCGTGCCACGTATTCGGCAACGTCCGAGCCTCGTCGGGACGCGCGGTAGAGGTGCGCGGCCATACCCGGAGCGTAGGGGTAGGCGCCCTGGGTCCAGATGAAGGGGAGCGCCTGGTTGGCCAGGAAGCCCACGGCCCAGAGATGGTAAGGGGCACCGTGCTGCGTTTCCGGATCCGGCCCCTGCGGCTCGGGTCGCCGGTACGGGAGAAGGGACCGCAGTCGCGCGTACATCCCGCCCTGGCCCTCATTGACGGCGCCGTACAGGGCATGGGCCTGCTGCCACAGGGCTCGGCTGGGCGAGGGCCAGAGGGGCTTGGAGACGCCGTTCGTCGTCGTGCCGTACACCGCGTCATGAAGGTGACGCGGCGGGTCGAGATCCAGTACGTCACCGGCTCCGATCAGTACCTGGTCGACCATGAGCTGCCCGTGGGGGCCGTGTGCCGGGCGCAGCAGTACGGAACGTCCGAGGGCGCTGTGCAGGTCCGCGGAGCTCCGCGGCGCCCTGGGCTTCCGCTTCTCCTCGAACCTGCGCTGCTCGACAAAGGAAGTAGTCCAGGAAGAGTTGAGGTGCTGTCCCGGCCCGTCGGGTGGATAGAGGTTCAGACGCAGCGTCTCGCCGAACGTGCTCCCCAGCGCGATGACCCGGATCCGGCCCGTCAGACGGCCCGCCGCGAGATTGGTGACCTTCGCGCCGAGCCTGCCCCCGGACATGCGGGCCCGTCCGTAGGTGGCGTATACGTGCTGGGTGAGGGTGGCGCGGAACGCGTCTGCTGCCGGGATGGGGTTGTGGCGTGCGAGATGATGGTGGTCGAAGTGCTGGTTGTAGTCCCCGGCGTGATCGATGATCAGCTGAGCGGTTCCGGTGCCGCTCGTGCGCAGGTCCTCTGCCAGGTCGGAGTTCTGCGCCAGGGGCTGCGTGGGATGGAACAGGTCCCAGTCTTTCGCCGGTTGCTCCACCAGCCACTCGGTGGCCTGGGCGAGGGACCTCTGGCCAAGAATCCAGGCATTCCAGTCCTTGTCGGAGGACGGACAGGCGCCGGAGGCGAAACAGATGGCCAACAAGTACTCGATGACGGCGACGGTCTCGCCGGGCGAGGCGCAGTCGAGGGCTGCCAGCTCATCGGCCCGGGCGAAGAGCGCGCTCAGGGAGTGGTGTGCGACCGCACCGTCGAGGTCGACGGCGGGGATGCACGGCTGGAAGCGGGGGTCCCAGCTGGCGCGCTGCCCGGCGGGAGCCGGCGGTCGGTCCTCGGGCAAGTCCGTGCCACCTCCTTCTGCTCAATGACCGAAAGATTGAATGGATGGTGCCTCCATGCGAGGACGGTGTCCCCGCATGGAGCCGCACGCCGAGCGGTCCGCGGGGACCGGAAGTGCGACAACCCCCGCTCATGCGGGGAAATGCCCATCCAGGGCTCTGAAGGCTCCCGAGGGGCCATTCCCGCAGTGAGCGGGAAGCTTTTATCCGGCCTGATGGTCCTTGTGGGGCCAAGGACTCGATCACTCGACCGGATGGTTTCTACGCACGGGTCTAAACTCGGGGATTGCCGATGTCTCGGCACTCCTGGCAGTACCTCACGGGGGGGACCGGCGAGGTATGGGTGGTTCCCGTCCCGTTCGCCCGGAACGGGAACCACCCACTGCTGGGGGTGGCCGTTCTCGACGCGTGGCTTGCGTCGAGAACGGCCATCTACCAGAGGTGGTCGACCACCTTGGCAGCCACTGCGCTGACCACTCCGGCCACCAGGATGAGGATCAGGTCCTCCCTCCGGCGCCCCAGCCACTCACGTGCGGCCTTTCCCATGCGGCTCCTTCCGCGTCGGGGCCTGCTGCGCTGCGGTTGCAGAGCAGCAGGCCCCGCCACGGAGCGAGCAGGTGGCAGCACAGGGATCTTTTTACACCAACGTCTGCTCTGGAGGGGGCACTTCAGGCCATCCGCGGGTGGTTGGTGAGGTCTTCCAGCTCAGTCCAAAGCTCTGTAGGCACCTGACTTCCAGCACAAGCCCGTTGGGTCGACCCGCTTGGTCAGGGTTCGCCGCGCTCAGCGGAGCCGTCGGCGCACCAAGATGCTTAGTGTCGTCCGTGCGTCCCTGCGGCGATCCGGCGCAGAGGCGAGGACGGAGACGAGGGCAACGGTGATCAGGGCGACCGCATAGAGCAGGCCGGCTGATCCGCTCAAGATCAGCATGTAGTGCAGGAGTTCGGGGGCCTGGGACACGGGCCGACCTTCCGTTGGGAGCTGGTTGCAGCTCTTTTGGTGATGGCTCCAGACTGGCGGCGGCGGTCTTGTGCGGTGAAGTTGCGCCCGGTCCTCCATCGCGATTTCCGCAGGTCAGAAGCTTGAATCCGTACGTCGGCAGCGGAGATTTCCGGCCGTCGAACACGGAAGGGAGGCGGGTCGGTGAACGGGCCATCCAGGCATGCGAGGAACAAGCTGCACGGAATGCTCCAGGAAGCGTGGGGCTGCGAGAAGCTCACGTACCGCGGCCTGGCGAAGGAGTTGGACCTCTCCTACTGGATGGTGCAGAACTGGATCGAGGGGAAGACGGTTCCCACACCAGAGCGAGAGCCATCCTTCCGGTCCGTAGTGGCAAGGCTGCAGAGTGCCCCCGGCGCTCCGGCCTACGCGGACGTCGAATGGGAAGCCGCCTTGCGGGCGGCTCAGAAGGAGGCAAGGAGCGCGCAGCACGGGCAGATCTCCTTGAACCGGCGCCAGACGGACCCCGACCTCCGCTTCATCGGGCTGCACGGTTCGGCTCCCTACGTTTCCGCGACTGAGGCCCGACTACGGAAGAACGAACGTACGGTGATGACCGAGTTCGTCCGGGACTCGCGCCTCGAGGCACCCTCCTACCTGTGCTGGTGCGCCGACGGCCCGGTGGGCAAGACGACGCTGCTGGCTGGCTACGTCCGTCAGAGGCCCCCGATCGGCATCGACATTCTGACCTTCTTCGTCTCCGCGACCCACGGTGCGGACACCCGAGCCGTGTTCGAGATCGAGATCGTCGGCCAGATCGACGGCCTTCTCGGCAAGTCCGGGAGCCTGGTCCCCAAGGGCACCCGGGCGTGGAACGCGCTGTTCGCCGAGGTGGCCGCGAAGAGCGCGGGGCAAGGACGGAGCCTCCTGCTCGTGGTCGACGGACTCGACGACGACGTGGCGTGGCCAGGTGACATCGCAGGGCCGGACCGGGGAGGCGAGGACGGCGCTCCGAGTGGGCCCCCCTTCGGGGGAGAACCCGAGGGCCGGTCCCGGGTCGTGCGGAAATCCGCGCGCGAGAGCATTGCCGCCCTCCTGCCCTCTCTCCCACCACCCAACATGCGGATCATCGTGTCCCTCCGGCGCTGCGCCTCCCTTCCCAGCGACGTTCCGGAGAAGCGGCATCCACTGCGTCAGATCCGTCATCTGCGAACGCTCCTACCCATCGCCGGGGTGCCGCAGCTCCGACAACCGCCACCCGACGCCACTGCGCTGGGCGAACCGGTCGCTGGGCTGCTGGCCGTGGCCAACGGCGGTCTGCGGAGCGCGGATCTGGCGGAGCTGACCGGGCTCTCCGGGGACCACCTCGACCGCTTGGCGCAGGGTCCGGCAGGGCGCGCCCTCGTCACCGAGGATCCGGTGCTCGGGACGTACGCCTTGGCGGATTCCCGTCTTGTACGCGGGGTACGCGAGGGCTTGGGGCAGGCGGCGGTCCTCCGGTACACCGAGGAGCTGCTGGCCTGGTCGCGGAGGTGGCGTGAGGCCGGCTGGCCGGACGGCACTCCTCCGTACCCCTTGACGCATCAGCTCCGCCTGCTGACCGGAACTGCTGAGCGCGCTGCCTACGTCATCGATGTGCGCCGACTGCACCAGCTCGCCCGCACGGCCGGTCCGGATGTTCCGCTCACCCAGCTGGATGCCTTCGAACGCGAGATCAGTGCGGCGCCGGGTGCCACATCTGGTGCAGACCGTATGGCGACACTCGTCGCCCTTTCCGGTGCACGGTCCGTGCTGCGCCGGGCACACGACACGCAGGTGCCCGACGGAGCCGTGGCCCTCTACGTCAGGCTCGGGGACGCGGAGCGCGCACGCGGCTTGGCCCGCTCTGCGCCCACGACTCTCGACAGGGCCGTACACCTGGTCGAGATGGCAGTGGAACTGGCTTACACAGGCCAGCCTTCTGTAGAACGGACCACCCTGAATGCCGATGCCGTCGTGCAGGAGGCAGTGGAATGGCTGGCCCGCGATCGTGCGCACCAGGGCTTTCCCGGTGCCCTCCGCGCCCCCGAGCTGTACGCGCGACTCCTCTGTGCCGCCGCGGTGCTCGCCCGTCTGAACGGTCCCGACGCCGCCAGGTCTGTGTTCCGGGCGGTGCTCCAGGACCCGGCGGCCGGGACAGCTGTGATCACCGAGGCGGCAGGGAGACTGGATGCCGTCATGAGGCTGTACTACCGGGCGGAGACGTTCAGCGCGGGCGGCCTGCGCGCCCGGACCGTGGCAGTGGAACTCTACGGCGCGTTGGCGCAGGTGGCGCCCTACCTCGGCTCGTACGCCGGTGATCGCATCGAGGCCCTCTGCGAGGAACTCGGCGATACCGAAGGGCTGAGGGCGGTCGATGTCCTGGCCACTGCGGCGTCCATGCTCGTCACTCTGCCCGCCAAGCGACACCGCCGAGCCGCCGAACAGCTGCAGGAGGCCCGAGCCCGGATGCATCAGGCCATCGAGGCGCTGGGGGACCCCGATGCCTTGTCCGAAACCGATCGTGCCCACCTGCGCCGAGAACTCGCTGGGACACTGCAGCGCCTGGCCGAGGCCACCGTGGCGATGAAGGAGAGGGGCGACCACGACGGCATCAGACATCAGATGGAGGCCGTGCCGGAGGATCAGCGCGTCGGGGTACTCGGCGACCCCCTGCTGGAACGGGCGCGAGCGATCCTTGATGCAGCGGATAAGGAGAGGGCGCGACGGGCCGACGAGGCAGCTCAGGAGGCTGCCGAGAGGCGGGATGTGGAGCGCAAGACAAAGCGCAGGAAAGCTGAAGCCGAGCGGGCGGCACTGAAACAGCAGCGGGCGTCCCACAGCGCACAAGTCGCGGAGGCACCACAGCCCACACCGATAGAACCCGGAGGCACACGCCCCCTCCCGCCGTCCCGCCGTTCCAACCCGCACCGGCGGTCGACCGGCCTGCTGCGACCGGGTGACGGCCCGCACTCCGATCGGCCAGAACAGCCACTTCTTCCCCGGCTCCTGGAGGTGGACGACCAGGTGAGCACGGGCGATCTCCTCCGCGGCCGAGAACTTCTGGAGGCGGTACTGCGGAGCCGCCCTGCAACGCGGCCCGTAAGCACTCGGCACCTCCCCGAAGGCTGGACCGTGGAACTCTGCCAGGCCATGGGCGCGGCAGGCGTATCGGACCAGGCCGAAGCACTTGTGCAGCACTTGCCCGACATGTATGCCCAGGCGCGGCACCTGGCGGCCTTTTCCCTCGGAGCTTCCCTCGCCGGACACGACAACTTGGGCGCCCGCTACGCCCGAGCGGCGGCCCGGCTGGTACCCGCCGGAGCCGCCCCCGAGCTGGCCAACGCCGTGGCCCAGGCCCTTGCCCACGCGGGGGACGAGGCCGCGGCCACGGTGATGGCGACGGGAGACGCCGCGCAACGGCTGCAGGCGCTGACGGCCATCGCCGCCGGGCTCGTACGACACTGCCCGGAGGCGGCGGCATACGTCGCGGAGCCACTGGTGGAGATCCTCGCGCGGCGGATGGAGACGGGCAGCCCACGCGTGCCTCTCCCTGAACTGGCGGCACTGCTTCTTGCCTTCCCTGACATCCAAAATCCAGTCCCCCGGCTGAGTGACACGCTCGGCCGGGCCGTGCTGCGCATGGCCGCCCCCTACAGGGCGGCGCCGGAACGGTTGATGGCCGTCCTCGCCCTGCTGGAACGGTTCCGTTGCCTTCCGGACGAAGCTGTGAACGCCGCCGAAAGTTCGGTTGACAGATGGAGGCGCACCCGTCAGTCGGGGCTGCAGCCCTCTGCGGAACTGGCGCTCCTGGCAGCGGTGAACGGCGACATCGCGGCCGTGTGGCGGTACGCCGACCAAGCGCGGACGCCGGACGATCGGGCGACGGCGCTCGGTACCGCCGCCGCGCACCTGGCGGGTGCCCAGGTGGCGCTGGCAGCGGACAGCGGCGCCCACGACCGGGTGCTCCGGACCTGCCTGGCACTTGCTCGGGCGGCCGATCACGACAGTCACGCCGCCGAGGAGACGGCCCGGGACATTGTGCTGGGGCTCTTGCGATCCGACGCGTGGACTCGCACGATTCCGCTCCTCCCCTCACTCGCTTCTGGGGCGCTGGGAAATCTGGGAGCCATGGCGAGGGACATGACCATTCTGGAGAAGGACCCGCTGATGTAGGCCCGTTGACTTGGGGGAGGGAGAGCCCTGAGGCCCGGTCGTCTCGGGGTGCCCGCTCCGACGAAGCTTGTGAGGGCTTCCCCGGACGGACCGGGTGCTGTGAGAGCTCCAGGCGTATGGCCGGTGGGTGCGACCTCGCCTTCTCTGCTTTCAACACGCCGACGACCAGGTCGACACATGGCTCCCGTAGAGCTATGACCAGTCGTCGCGGCCGGGGTTCAGGCCGACCATGGGTCCGGAACACGGGCCGTCGGGCCCTCCGGTCCGACCGATTCCACCCGCAGGGCGGTCCGTGGCGGCCGTGCTTCGTGTACAAGGGATCACGCGTACACGATCCTCGTCATGCAACGATGGAGGTATGAACCGACTGGCAAACTCCCAGTCGCCCTATCTCCTCCAGCACGCCTCCAATCCGGTGGATTGGTGGCCATGGGGAGAGGAGGCGATGCAAGAGGCCGAGCGGCGCGACGTACCCATCCTTCTCTCAGTGGGATATTCGTCGTGCCACTTAGCCGACTGATCACTGGTGTCATGTCATGGCCCACGAGTCGTTCGAGGACGAGGCGACCGCCGGCTATCTCAACGAGCACTTTGTGCCGGTGAAGGTGGACCGGGAGGAGCGGCCCGATGTGGACGCGGTCTATATGGAGGCCGTGCAGGCCGCCACCGGGCACGGTGGGTGGCCGATGACGGTGTTTCTGACCGCGGACGGGGAGCCGTTCTACTTCGGTACGTACTTTCCGCCCGAGCCGCGGCACGGTATGGCGTCGTTCCGGCAGGTGCTGGAGGGCGTCACGAGCGCCTGGGCGGAGCGGCGGGACGAGGTGGCCGAGGTCGCGGGGAAGATCACCCGGGATCTGGCGGGGCGGGCGTTGGCGCATGGTGGGGAAGGGGTGCCCGGGGAGGACGATGTCGCGCGGGCGCTGCTGGGGCTGACCCGGGAGTACGACGAGCGGTACGGCGGATTCGGCGGGGCGCCCAAGTTCCCGCCGTCGATGGTGCTGGAGTTCCTGCTGCGGCATCACGCCAGGACCGGGGCGCGCGGGGCGCTCGACATGGTCGAGGGGACCTGTGAGGCGATGGCCAGGGGTGGTCTGTACGACCAGCTCGGCGGCGGCTTCGCCCGGTACTCCGTGGACCGCGAGTGGATCGTGCCGCACTTCGAGAAGATGCTGTACGACAACGCGCTGCTGTGCCGGGTGTACGCGCATCTGTGGCGGGCCACCGGGTCGCCGCTCGCCCGCCGGGTGGCGCTGGAGACCGCCGACTTCCTCGTCCGGGAGCTGCGGACCGCGGAGGGCGGCTTCGCGTCGGCGCTGGACGCGGACAGCCACGACCAGGCCGGTGAGCACGCCGAGGGCGCGTTCTACGTGTGGACGCCTGGGCAGCTCGCCGAGGCGCTGGGCGACGAGGACGGGCGGCGGGCCGCCGAGCTGTTCGGGGTCACGGAGGACGGCACCTTCGAGGAGGGCGCCTCCGTGCTGCGGCTGCCCGGTGACGACGATCCCGTTCTGCGGGCCCGGCTCCTGGCGGCGCGGGAGTCGCGGCACCGGCCCGAGCGGGACGACAAGGTCGTCGCCGCGTGGAACGGGCTCGCGATCGCCGCGCTCGCCGAGACCGGCGCGTTCTTCGACCGGCCCGATCTGGTGGAGCGGGCCACCGAGGCGGCCGATCTGCTGGTACGGGTGCATCTGGACGACGGCGCCCGGCTGACCCGTACCTCCCGGGACGGGGTCGCGAGCGCCAACGCCGGGGTGCTGGAGGACTACGCGGATGTCGCCGAGGGCTTCGTCGCTCTCGCCGGCGTCACCGGCGAGGGCGTCTGGCTGGACTTCGCGGGGGTGCTGCTGGACCTGGTCATCGTCCGATTCACCGGGGAGAACGGCACCCTGTTCGATACCGCGCACGACGCGGAGCGGCTGATCCGCCGGCCCCAGGACCCCACCGACAGCGCCACCCCGT
This sequence comes from Streptomyces sp. NPDC059248, assembly GCF_042753905.1. NCBI lineage: Bacteria > Bacillati > Actinomycetota > Actinomycetes > Kitasatosporales > Streptomycetaceae > Streptomyces > Streptomyces sp. NPDC059248. Next base: position 40,862 of record NZ_JBHYZV010000048.1, read on the forward strand.
CCGGCTGGACGGCCGCCGCGGGTGCCCTGCTCTCGTATGCCGCGCATACCGGCTCCGAGGCCCATCGCACCGCCGCCGAGCAGGCGCTGGGCGTGGTGAAGGCACTCGGCCCCCGGGCCCCGCGGTTCATCGGCTGGGGTCTCGCGGTCGCCGAGGCGCTGCTCGACGGGCCCCGCGAGGTCGCCGTCGTGGGCCTCGACGGCGATCCGGCCGCCCGCGCCCTGCACCGTACGGCCCTGCTGGCGACCGCCCCCGGCGCGGTGGTCGCCGCGGGGGAGCCCGACGGCGAGGAGTTCCCGCTGCTGCGGGAGCGCCCGCTGGTGAACGGCGAGGCCGCGGCGTACGTCTGCCGCAACTTCAGCTGTCGCGCCCCCGTCACGGACCCGGCCGCCCTCGCGGCGGAGGTGGGCCCGTCTCCCGCGGGGGAGGAGCCGGACGCCGGATGACGGCGTCTGTGGGGGATGTGTGAACACCCCGTGAGGCCCCCAGGGTGCCTCCGGGGTGTTTTTTCGGCCTGCCGCTGTCTCTATTCCTTCATGTCGTCGATAACAACAGGGTGACATCCGGCCCCGTTGGTCACAACAGCCCCAGAAGTGCACTGGCGTGACCGGCGGAGGCACCCCTCTCACCTCGTCCATGGTGGAAATGAGACAGAGTTTCGGTACCTGCTGACAGTAAGTCAACGCAGCGGCCACTCTTGACCGGGAGTGGACATGCCATGGTCGGGAATGCGCCAAGTGTCGGCAATTCGCCAGTGTTTATGGAATGAGCACCGGACTTTCACATTCCGCTATTAAGGTCCACGTAGTTACAACCAAGAGTAGCCGGGAACGCACCTAGGGGAGTGTGCGGACTTCCCGGCGCCATCGGCGCGTTCGCCGGCAGGGGGGTCCTGACGCCGCTCGCGCGGAGGTTCCAAGGGGGGACTTCGTGCTGTTATCGGTGTTTGTCGTGGCCGTATCCCTGGCCCTGTTCGGTATGGCCGTCTTCACGCTCTGGTGGCAGATGCACGCCTGGCGTACGCCGGAGATCCTGGCCGCGACCCGCTTCGACCGGCCCGACGGCGACGTCGGGCTCTCCTTCTCGCTCCTGCTGCCCGCCCGCCATGAACAGGCGGTCCTGCAGCACACCATCGAACGACTGCTGGAGTCCAGCCACACCAACTACGAGATCATCGTGATCGTCGGCCACGACGACCCGGAGACCACCGCGGTCGCCGTCCGCGCCGCCGAGCGCGATCCGCTGCGGGTCCGGGTCATCACCGACACCCATGAGAAGAAGAACAAACCGAAGGCGCTCAACACCGCGCTCCCGCACTGCCGCGGCGACATCGTGGGCGTCTTCGACGCGGAGGACCAGGTCCACCCCGAACTCCTCACCCATGTCGACCACGCCTTCACCACCACCGGCGCCGATGTGGTCCAGGGCGGCGTCCAGCTGATCAACTTCCACTCCAGCTGGTACAGCCTGCGCAACTGCCTGGAGTACTTCTTCTGGTTCCGCAGCAGGCTCCACCTCCACGCCGAGAAGGGCTTCATCCCGCTCGGCGGCAATACCGTCTTCGTCCGGACCGGCGTCCTGCGGGAGGCCGACGGATGGGACCCCGAATGCCTGGCCGAGGACTGCGACCTGGGGGTACGCCTCTCCTCCGTCGGCAAGAAGGTCGTCGTCGCCTACGACAGCGACATGGTCACCCGCGAGGAGACCCCCGACACGCTGCTGAGCATGCTCAAGCAGCGCACCCGCTGGAACCAGGGATTCCTCCAGGTCTACCGGAAGAAGGACTGGAAGCAACTGCCGGGCCGGGGACAGCGGATGCTCGCCCGCTACACCCTGATGACGCCCTTCCTCCAGGCCTTCTCCGGGGTGATCATCCCGCTCAATGTCGGCATCGCGCTCTTCTTCGACATCCCTGTCGGCGCGGCCATGGTGACCTTCCTCCCCGCCATCACCGCCGTGATGACCTTCATCTTCGAGGTCGTCGGACTGCACGACTTCGGCAAGCAGTACGGGCTGCGGGTCCGCTTCGTCCACTACCTCAAGCTCGTCATCGGCGGGCCGTTCTACCAGATCCTGCTGGCCGGCGCCGCGCTCCGGGCCGTCTGGCGGGAGCAGCGCGGCCGTAACGAATGGGAGCTGACCAGTCATATCGGCGCCCATCTGACCGACGCCGCCCCCGCCGACCGCACCGACCGCGCCGAGCCCCGAGAGGACGCCCACCGGTGACCACGACCCTGCCCACTCCGGACGAGACGGCCCCGGACGAGACCGCCCCGGCCGGTCCGGGACCCGGCACCGAGACCACCACGGTCACCGCCCTCGCCCGGCGCACCCGCCCGAACCCGGTCGCCACCGCGCCCGCCCCGGCGGCGGCCCGCACCCGGGAGCGGACCGAGCCGAGACCCGTCATACGGTTCCGTTCCTCCCGCCCCGACCTCTTCCTCTGCTTCGGCCTGCTGGTCGTGATCGTCCTCGTCCAGGGCTGGAACATCACCGGCTTCCCCGCCCTCAGCGACGACGAGGGCACCTATCTCTCCCAGGCGTGGGCCGTCCAGCAGGGCGAGGGCCTCGCCCACTACACCTACTGGTACGACCATCCACCGCTCGGCTGGCTCCAGATCGCCGGACTCACCTATCTCCCGGCCCTGTTCTCGCCCGAGTCGATGAACGTCGCGACCATGCGCTACACGATGCTGCTGGTCAGCGCCGTCAGCGCCGTCCTGGTCTATGTCCTCGCCCGGCGGCTGTTCCTGCCCCGGTGGGCGGCCGGTGCCGCCATGGCCGCCTTCGGGCTCTCCCCGCTGTCGGTCTACTTCCAGCGCGAGCTGTTCCTCGACAACATCGCCGTGATGTGGATGCTGCTGGCGTTCTGCCTCGCGGCGTCCCCGAGCAGACATCTGTGGCACCAGTTCGCCGCCGGACTCGCGGGCGCCGTCTCCGTACTCTCCAAAGAGACGATGCTGCTCGTCCTGCCCGCGCTGCTGATCACGCTCTGGACCCACAGCCACCGCGAGACCCGCAAGTTCGTGGTGACCGGCGCCATCGCCTCCTGCGGGCTGATCGGCTTGTCGTATCCGCTGTACGCGCTGCTCAACAACGAGCTGTTCGCGACGGGCGACCGGGTCTCCCTCTTCGACGGCATCCACTACCAGCTCAGCCGTCCGGGCTCCGGTTTCATCCTCGACGAGGGCTCCGGCACCCACAAGACGTACGAGTCCTGGCTCTACTACGACCCGATCCTCCCGCTCGCCGGGGTCGCCGCCGCCGTCGTCCTCCTTGCCGCCTTCCACTGGTCGGTCACCGCCCGCGCGGTCGCGGGCCCTGCGCTCGCCGTGGCGACCCTGACCCTGGTGGCGTTCCGGCCCGACGGCTATCTGCCCGCCATGTACATCATCCAGGCGCTGCCCTTCCTTGCGCTGGTGCTCGCGGGCGCCGCGGCCAGCGCCGTCCACGCGATCCTCCACCGCGGCGGGCCCGCCGCCGGGACCGGACCCGGGGCGGCGGGGCCCGTACACCGGTTCCGTCCCACCCCGCGCCGCGCCCTGGTCGCCGCCCTCGCCCTGGTGGCCGCCGTGATCACCGTGCCCGCCTGGGCGGACGGCAACCGGGACGCCCTCACCCAGGACGCCAACCGCCACTACCGCGCCGCCGCCGCCTGGTTCGAGACCCAGGTCGACGATCCGGCGAACACCCGGGTCCTCGTCGACGACGCCCTCTGGCTCGACCTCGTCCACGACGGCTACGAGCCGGGCACCGGGGTGGTCTGGTTCTACAAGGCCGACCTCGACCCCGAGGTCATCGAGGCCATGCCGCGCGGCTGGCGCGACATCGACTACGTCGTCTCGTCCCTGACGGTCCGCCGGGACGCGCCCACCCTGCCCACGGTCGGCGCCGCCCTGGCGAACTCCACCGTGGTCCAGGTCTTCGGCACCGGGGACGACCGGATCGAGATCCGCCGGGTCGACGACCGGGCGGGTACGGCCGGCACCGGCGTCCCGCGCACCCCCGGAGGGGTCCTGTGAACACGCCCCGCGCCGGCGCCGACGAGCACACCGAACCCGAATGCGGCGCCGACGAGCACGCCGAGCCCGAACTCGGGGCGGCGGAGATCGCCGAGCCCGGTGTCGTCACCGTCGTCGTCCCCACCTTCAACGAGTCCGGGAACGTCCGCGAACTGCTCCGCGGGCTGACCGATTCGGTGCCCGCCCGGCTGCCCTGCGAGATCGTCTTCGTGGACGACTCCACGGACGACACCCCCGAGGTGATCCGGAGCGCCGCGCGGGACTGCCCCTTCCCGGTCACCGTGATCCACCGCGACCGGCCCGACGGGGGACTCGGCGGCGCGGTCGTCGAGGGCCTGCGGGCCGCGGGCTCCGAGTGGATCGTCGTCATGGACGCCGATCTCCAGCATCCGCCGGATCTCGTCCCGGACCTGGTCGCCACGGGCGAGGAGACGGGCGCCGACCTCGTCGTCGCCAGCCGCTATCGGCCCGGCGGCAGCCGGGCGGGCCTCGCCGGGGGCTATCGCGTCGCGGTCTCCCGCGCCGCCACCTGGCTCACCAAGGGCCTCTTCCCGCGCGGACTGCGCGGTATCAGCGACCCGATGAGCGGCTTCTTCGCGATCCGCCGCACGGCCGTCGCGGCGGCCGTCGACGCCGGGGTGCTGCGCCCGCTGGGCTACAAGATCCTGCTGGAGCTGGCGGTACGGCTGCGGCCCCGGGCCGTCGCCGAGGTGCCGTTCGCCTTCGGGGAGCGGTACGCGGGCGAGTCCAAGTCCACGCCGAAGGAGGGCCTGCGGTTCCTGCGGCATCTGCTCGGACTGCGGACCTCGGCACCCCTGGCCCGGATGGCAGCCTTCGGACTGATCGGGCTCACCGGCTTCGTCCCCAACCTGGTCGTCCTGTATCTGCTCACCCGCGGCGGAATGCACTATCTGCCCGCCGAGGTGATCGCCAATCAGTTCGGTGTGCTGTGGAACTTCCTCCTCATCGAGGTGCTCCTCTTCCGCGACCGCCGCGCCCACCGGCACTGGGCGGACCGGCTCGGCCGGTTCGCCCTGCTCGCCAACGCCGATCTGCTGCTGCGGATCCCGCTGATCGCGCTGCTGGTGGCCGGGGCGGGGATGGCCGTCCTGCCCGCGACGGCGCTGGCACTGCTGCTGACCTTCGTCCTGCGGTTCGCCGCCACCGAGGCGCTGATCTATCTGCCGCGCGAGGCCGGGGCCGGGAGCCCGTTCCGCCGTACCGCCTGAGCGGCGCCCGACACCCCTTCGGACCCCGCGCCCGACCAGGTCCGACACCCGACCGGGTCCGCCCCCCCGTCGGACCCGATACCCGTCGGACCCGATACCCGACACCTCTTCGGGCCCGACACCCGTCAGACCCGGCGGCCGGTGAGCCCCGGCCGCCGTCCCGTCCCACAAGAGCCGCTTCTGGGACGCAGCCGACGTGCGAGAGCACAGAACAGCAACAGGGAAGGAGGACCGCATGCCATCAGCGATACGCCGCCGCAGATCCTCTGCGCTGCTGGCCGTCGCGGCGATGAGCGCCGCGCTCCTCGTCAGCTCGCCCACGCCCGCGACCGCCGGGCCCAATCTGATCCGCAATCCCGGTTTCGAGACCCCGGGGGGACCGGGGAACGACGGCCTGCCCGAGTGCTGGAAGCGGGCGGGCTGGGGCGACAACGACGTCACGTACGAGACCGTCGCGGACGCCCGGACCGGCTCCGCCGCGATGAAGGTGTCACTCACCCGCCGGGTCTCCGGCGACCGCAAGGCGCTGATCACCGAGAGTTCGCTCTGCGCCCCGGCCGTCGTCCCGGACCGCCAGTACGATCTGTCGCTCTGGTACAAGAGCACGACACCCGACACCGCCGTCACGCTCTTCCGGCACAACCCCACCACCGGCTGGCAGTACTGGACGGATCTGATGTCCCTGCCGGTCAGTCCGGCCGGGTACGCCCGCGCCGAGGTGCGCACCCCGGCGATCCCGCCGGGGACCGACCGGATCGCCTGGGGTGTTTCCGTGTACGGGGTGGGCTCCGTCACCACCGACGACTATGTGATGGAGGAGGTCGCGGTCCCGGTCCCGGAACCGGGCTGTACCGGTACGGCCGAGGAGTGCGCCCGGGGCCGCTGGAACGTGCTGCCGACGCAGAACCCGGTCCGTTCCATGCACTCGGTGGTGCTGAAGAACGGCAAGGTCCTGGTGATCGCGGGCTCCGGCAACGATCCGCTGGCCTTCGCGGCGGGCACCTTCACCTCCGCCGTGTACGACCCGGCGAACGGCTCCTGGCGGCAGATCGCCACCCCCGCCGACCTGTTCTGCGCCGGTCACGCCCAGCTCGCCGACGGCAAGGTCCTGATCATGAGCGGGAACAAGGGCTATCCGACGCCGGACGGCAGACTCGGCTACCAGGGCCTGAAGGACTCGTACCTCTTCGATCCGGACACCGAGCGGTACATCCGGACCAATGACATGCACGACGGCCACTGGTATCCGTCGGCGACCGTCCTCGGCAACGGGGACGTGATCTCCTTCGGCGGGCTGAAGGAGGACTCCACCGGCAATGTGACGGCCGAGAAGTTCTCCGCCGCGCAGAACCGCTGGCTGCCGATCGGGCAGACCAACCAGACCTGGACGTACTGGGGTCTGTACCCGTCGATGATCCTGATGCAGGACGGCCGGCTCTTCTACTCGGGCAGCCATGTCTTCGGCAACGGCACCCCGGGCACCGGCGCCTCGATCTACGACTACGACCGCAACACCATCACCGATGTGCCGGGGCTCCAGAACAAGGACGAGCGCGACCAGTCGGCGAGCGTGCTGCTGCCGCCCGCGCAGGACCAGCGGGTCCTCACCATCGGTGGCGGCAACAACGAGCGGAACCCGGTCGCCAATCGGCTCACCGACATCATCGACCTCAAGGCGCCCAGCCCCCGCTACCGGCCGGGCCCGCTGCTGCCGCAGGGCGAGGTCGACCAGGGACAGGGCCGCCGTCCGCAGCGGGGCGCCGAGGGCAAGATGTACGTCTCCGCCGTGCTGCTGCCCGACGGGAAGGTCTTCGAGACCGGGGGTGGTCTGCACGACCGGGCCGACCCGGTGTTCGAGGCGTCGATGTTCGATCCGGTGACCAATACGTACCAGGCGAACATGGCCAGGGACCCGATCCCGCGCGGCTACCACTCGTCGTCGTTCCTGCTGCCCGACGGGCGGGTGATGTCGGTGGGCGACAACCCGGGGAACAACAGCTGGAACCACAATGTGTCCGTCTACAGCCCGCCGTATCTGTTCAAGGGGCCCCGGCCGGAGATCACCGCCGTTCCGGACGACCGCTGGAACTACGGCGACACCCAGCGGATCACCGTGAACCGGCCGATCGCCAAGGCGGAGCTGATCCGGCCCGCCGCGGTCACCCACTCCTCCGACCCGAACCAGCGGTTCGTGGATCTGCCGCTGACCGTGCACGGGGGCAATCAGATCGACCTCAACGTCACCAGCAACCCGAATCTGGCGCCCCCCGGCTGGTACATGCTCTTCGCGGTGGACGCCAACGGTGTGCCGTCGGTGGCCAAATGGGTCCAGCTCGGCGGTGCCGCCGCGGCGGCGAAGGCGGGCGGACACCACGGCCACGCGCCGTCGCCGAACGTCCACGACTTCGCGGACGCGCTGGAGAAGCCCGCCAAGCCGCCGCTGAAGAAGCGGGACTCGGCACCGGTCAGCCCGAAGATCGCGGGCTGTGAACCGGCGTACGGCACTCCTGGTGTCTGTGTCCCGGTGACGTTCCCGAAGGCCGTGGCGGCGACGCCCGAGGCGCGCTGCGAGTGGCTGGCCCGGCGGGACTTCGGGGAGCTGAGGCTCAACGGCCGGGCCGATCCGCTGGGTCTCGACCGGAACAAGGACGGCCGGGCCTGCGGCAAGGGCGATCTGCGGCCGGCGCCGATACCGAAACCCCAGAAGCCGGTGCAGGAGTCGGGACACGGGGGACACTGACGCCCCGGAGCGCTAACGAGCGGGGGACGGGCCCTCGGGACGCAGCCGCAGACCGTCGCGGAGCTGCCCGAGGGCCTCGTCCAGCATCGCCATCAGATCGTCGTGGTGGCCCCGTTCGGCCCAGACCACCAGCACCTCGCGCAGTACGCCCGTCACCGCGGCGGCGAAGATCCGCAGCCGCAGATCGTCGCGGTCCAGACCGTCGCGGTCGGCGAGCGCGCGGATCACGACCTGGGAGGTCTCCGCCATGGTCTCGGTCATCCTGGCCCGTACGGCGGGCACTTCCAGCACCAGTCGGGTGCGCTGGACGACGTCCTCCCGGCCGGCGGCGACGGACGCCGCGAACCCGGCGCGGAAGACGGTCAGCAGCGACTCCAGCGGGTCCTCACCGGCGGGCCTGGCCCGCAACTGCTCCTCGAGGACCGGGTCGAACTCGTCGGTGAGGACGATGTCCTCCTTGGTGGGGAAGTAGCGGAAGACCGTCGACGGGGAGACCTCGGCCGCCTGGGCGATCTGCTCGACCGTCGTCGCCTCGTACCCCTGCTCGGCGATCAGGCGGTACGTCGCCTCCCGGATCGCGATCCGGGTCTTCAGCTTCTTCCGCTCACGCAGCCCCATCGGCGGCACCGGCCGGCCGTCCCCGTCGCCGTCCCCGGCCGACCGCCCCCGCCCGGTGGGGGGCGGCGGGGGAGCTGCGGATCTGCGTACGGTGGCGGCCATGGGGTCATTGTGGGGCATCTGCCCCCATCGCATCCACGGTGGTCCCGTCGCCTGTGGACAGTGCGTCCCCTTCCCGGCGCGGCGCCGGCGCCGCCAGGGCCGCGGCCAGCGCGATGATCCCGCAGACCAGCAGCGTCAGTGACATCCCCCGGGAGAAGGCGGCGTCCGCGGCGCCCGCCAGCGCCGGATCGCCCAGCTCCGCGGCGATCCCGTGGGCCGCGACCACCGACTCCTCCGCCCGCGCGGCGATCGCGTCCGGCAGCCGGGAGGTGTCGATCCGGGCCGCGAAGACGGACGCCAGCAGGGAGCCGAAGAGCGCCACACCGACGGCCGCACCCGCCTGACGGAGCGTCATCAGCAGTCCGGAGCCGCTGCCCGCCCGGTCGGCCGAGAGCGAGCCGATGGCCGCGTCCATCGCGGGCACGATCGCGAAGCCGAACCCGACGGAGAGCACCGAGAGCCAGAGCGCGACAAAGCCGTAGCCGTCGTCGGCGGTGCCCCGGCTGCCGAGGAACGCGGCGAACGCGAGGACCGCCAGACCGCCCGACATCACCGCGTACGGTCCGAACCGCGCGGCCAGCGGTCCCGCCGCCTTCGCCGCCGCGAGCGGGCCGAGCATCAGCGGCAGCATCCGGAGGCCGGTGCCCAGGGCGTCGTATCCGAGCACGGCCTGGAGGTGCAGCGGCAGGGTGAACAGCAGCCCGGCGGCGATCAGGGTGACCAGGGTCGCGGTGAGCGCGGGCAGCAGGAAGCGCCGGTCGGAGAGGAGGGGGAGATCCAGCATCGGGCGGGCGGAACGGCGTTCGCGGCCGACGAGCCCGGCGACGGCCGCGACCCCCAGGGCGAACGCGCCGATCACGAGCGGATCGCCCCAGCCGCGTACCGGCGCCTCGATCACACCGAACACCAGCGCGCCGAGCCCCAGGACCGTGGCCGCGGTCGCCACCGGGTCGACCCGGGGCGCAGCCGGGTCCCGGGATTCCGGGAGCAGCAGCAGACAAGCCCCGATCCCGATCGCCACCATCGGCACGTTCACCAGGAAGATCGCGCCCCACCGGAAGTGGTCCAGCAGCCAGCCGCCGAGGATCGGTCCGAGCGGCATCCCGAGCGCGGAGGCGGCCGAGACGACGCCGACGGCTTTCGTCCGCTCGGCGGGTTCGGGGAAGAGCGTGGGCAGGACGGAGAGCGCGAGCGGCATGACGAACGCGCCGCCGACGCCCATCACGGCCCGGGCGGCGACGACGGTGGTGACATCGTCCGCGAACGCGCCGAGCACCGAGCCCGCGAGGAAGATTCCCAGACCGGCCAGCAGGGTGCGGCGGCGGCCGAAGCGGTCCCCGGCGAGCCCGGCGGGGAGCATCAGGGCGGCGAAGAAGACGATGTACGCGTCGGCCGTCCACTGGGCCTCGCCGGTGGAGGCGCCCAGGTCGGCGGCGATCGTCGGCAGGGCGACATTGAGGATCGTGAGATCGAATCCGAGGACCAGCACGCATGTCACAAGCGCGCCCAGGGCCCACCATCGCCGGTCCACGGCGATCACCTCCGCCATTGATTCCGCAAGTGTCTGAGAGTTGCTGTCAAATGACAGTAACTCGCAGAATCAGGTAAGGGTCAAGGGTGTGAACGCGGGACGGCCGTGGCGCGCTGTGCGCCACGGCCGTCCGGAAGTGCGAAGGGGTGAAGGGTTCGGGGGGCTAAGCCTGGTAGGCGATGAGGGAGATGCCCACGTAGTGGACGACGAAGGCGGCCAGCGTGAGCGAGTGGAAGACCTCGTGGAAGCCGAACCAGCGGGGCGACGGATTGGGCCGCTTGATCCCGTACACCACGCCGCCGACGCTGTAGAGGAGCCCGCCGACGATCACGCAGACCAGGACCGCGATCCCACCCGTCCGCAGGAAGTCCGGCAGGAAGAAGACCGCCGCCCAGCCCATCGCGATGTAGCAGGGCGTGTAGAGCCAGCGGGGCGCGCCCACCCAGAACACCCGGAACGCTATCCCCGCCGTTGCCGCCGCCCAGACCGCCCACAGGAGCGGCCGGGCGGTGGAATCGGGGAGCAGGAGCATCGTCAGCGGGGTATAGGTGCCCGCGATGATCAGGAAGATATTGGCGTGGTCCAGCCGCCGCAGGACGGCCTCGCCGCGCGCCGACCAGTTGCCCCGGTGGTAAAGGGCGCTGACCCCGAAGAGCAGGCAGGCGGTCAGTGTGTAGACGGCGCACGCGAGCCGGGCGCGCGGGGAGCCCGCGAAGGCCGTCAGGACCAGTCCGGCCACCAGGACGGCCGGGAACATCCCCGCGTGCAGCCAGCCGCGCAGCTTCGGTTTCGCCGGGTACGGCGACGCCATGGCGGTCGCCGGGGTCGCATCGATCGCATCGGGTGCGGCAGGCGTCATAACAGGATGGTAGCCAGCGTCCGCGTCCGTCCGGTACGCCCGCCCGGATGGCGGTATCGGAGGGACGGGCCGCGAGGGCATCGTCACACGTGGCGATGCTCACGTGAGAACCCCTCTGGACAGATGGGCACTCGCCATCGATGATCAGATGAGTGCGGTCGGCACCGGATGAGCGCGGTACGGCATCCGGGTCGCAGCCCCCACGGGGCAGTCAGTCAAAAAATCCCTCGACAAGGAGCGATCGTGGCGCGCGACGCTGTGCTCTCCGGGAATGCCCCCCACAGCCCCGGGGCCCTCGGCACCCTCCCCACCAACCACCAGGAGCTCATCGCCTGGGTCGACGAGATCGCGTCGATCACCCGGCCCGACCGGATCGTCTGGTGCGACGGCTCCGAGGCGGAGTACGAGCGCCTGTGCGAGGAGCTCGTCGCCAAGGGCACCTTCACCAAGCTCGACCCCGTCAAGCGCCCCCACTCGTACTACGCCGCGTCCGACCCCACCGATGTCGCCCGGGTCGAGGACCGTACCTTCATCTGCTCCGAGAAGGAGGAGGACGCCGGGCCGACCAACCACTGGAAGGCCCCGGCGGAGATGAAGGAGATCTTCGCCGGCGAGAACGGCATCTTCCGCGGCTCGATGCGCGGCCGCACCATGTACGTCGTCCCGTTCTGCATGGGCCCGCTCGGCTCCCCGCTCTCCGCCATCGGCGTCGAGATCACCGACTCCGCCTATGTCGCGGCCTCCATGCGCACCATGACCCGGATGGGGCAGCCGGTCCTCGACGAGCTGGGCTCCGACGGCTTCTTCGTCAAGGCCGTCCACACCCTCGGCGCCCCGCTCGCCGAAGGCGAGGCCGACGTCCCCTGGCCGTGCAGCTCCACCAAGTACATCTCGCACTTCCCCGAGACCCGGGAGATCTGGTCGTACGGCTCCGGCTACGGCGGCAACGCCCTGCTGGGCAAGAAGTGCTACGCCCTGCGGATCGCCTCGGTCATGGCCCGTGACGAGGGCTGGCTGGCCGAGCACATGCTCGTCCTCAAGCTCACCCCGCCGCAGGGAGAGCCGAAGTACGTGGCCGCCGCCTTCCCGTCCGCGTGCGGCAAGACCAACCTCGCCATGCTGGAGCCCACGATCCCCGGCTGGACCGTGGAGACCATCGGCGACGACATCGCCTGGATGCGGTTCGGCGAGGACGGCCAGCTGTACGCGATCAACCCCGAGGCCGGTTTCTTCGGCGTCGCCCCCGGCACCGGCGAGCACACCAACGCCAACGCCATGAAGACCCTCTGGGGCAACGCCGTCTTCACCAATGTCGCCCTCACCGACGACAACGACGTGTGGTGGGAGGGGATGACCGAGGACACCCCGGCCCATCTCACCGACTGGAAGGGCAACGACTGGACGCCCGCGACCGGCACTCCGGCCGCGCACCCCAACGCCCGGTTCACCGTCCCGGCCGCCCAGTGCCCGATCGTGGCCCCCGAGTGGGAGGACCCGAAGGGCGTCCCGATCTCGGCGATCCTCTTCGGCGGCCGTCGTGCCTCGGCAGTCCCGCTGGTTACCGAGTCCTTCAGCTGGCAGCACGGTGTCTTCCTGGGCGCCAACGTCGCCTCCGAGAAGACCGCCGCCGCCGAGGGCAAGGTCGGCGAGCTGCGCCGCGACCCCTTCGCCATGCTGCCGTTCTGCGGCTACAACATGGGCGACTACATGGCCCACTGGATCAAGGTCGGCCGGAGCGCCGACGCGGCGAAGCTGCCGAAGATCTACTACGTCAACTGGTTCCGCAAGAACGACCGGGGCGAGTTCGTCTGGCCCGGCTTCGGCGAGAACAGCCGGGTCCTGAAGTGGATCGTCGAGCGTCTCGACGGCCGCGCCGAGGGCGTGAAGACCCCGATCGGCGTCCTGCCCACCGCGGCGGCGCTGGACACCGACGGCCTGGAGCTGTCGGCGGAGGACCTCGACTTCCTGCTCACCGTGGACCCGGAGATCTGGCGCGAGGAGGCGGCCCTGGTCCCCGAGCACCTCAACACCTTCGGCGACCACACGCCCAAGGAGCTGTGGGACGAGTACCGCGCACTGGTGGCCCGGCTGGGCTGACCCGAAGACCGGGGACGGGCGCGCACGAACGCGTCCGTACCCGATGCGGCGGTCCTGCCGACCACACCGCCCTGACCTGTGGAGTGTCCTCACCGGTCCGCCGCACCCCGGCCCCCGGCGCCTACCGACCAGGCGCCGGGGGCCGGCGTGTTTCCGGCCGCTGCCCCGGGGCTCAGTAGCCGTCGACCCGCTCGCCGTCGGGAACCTGGTAGCAGCCGGAGACCACATCCAGGGAGAGGCTCGGGCGGTCGTCCTTCGCCAGGTGGACGATATTGACGCTGAAGCTCTGCGCGTCGTTGTCGGCGGTCAGATTGACGTTTTTGTTCCGGCTGGTGTCGGGCCCGTACTCCACGACCTTCCAGCCCAGGGCGGGCAGCTCGGTCCTGAGCCGCTCCATGACGCCCGCCAGCTCACCGGGCGATTCGGGGAAGAAGCTCGACGGGTGGAACGTCTGGTAGTACTTCTCCGGGTCCTTCCCGCCACCGCATTCGGTGATCCTGACCCCGCCCCTGGACGCCTCCCCCTTGATTTTGAGCAGGTCGAAAAGCTCCTGGGCGGCCCGCTTCGTTTGCTCTCTGGCCTCGGCGAGACCGCTGACGCCCGCAGAGGGCACAGGGTTGTCCGACTGTCCGTTGTCGCCCATACCGCATCCCGTGATCAGAGTGAGTGCCAGGCCCAGGGAGAGGGCCGCAGCCGGTTTCCTAGTCTTCAAGCTTCACGTTCCCGTGTCTTCCGGCGACGACGTTGGCCTGGTTGCGGAGCGTCTGTGTGTCGGCCTGCCAGTAGTTGCTGTGCTCCTTGGTGTCCGTAGTCATCTGGTTGGCTCCGAACAAGGAGTCGCTGGGGATGATCCCGGTAATGATCTGGTTGCCGAACTGCTGACCGCCGCCGTGTCCGTAGCGGCCGATATCCGGCACCCAGTCCCCGGGCGCCTCTTGATTCCAGACCCGGCCCTTCGGGACATCCAGCTCCTCGGCCGAACCCACCTGTACCCCGGGGCTGCCGGCGAAGACCACGTCGTCGGCGTTGAGATCGCCCTGCCGGGCCGCCGAGCCGATCACGGTCGTGCCGTACGAATGGCCGATGACCGTGGTGTGACTCGGCCCCTCGGCGGTCCTGGAGGTGTCGAGCCCGTCGAGGAACTGGTTGAGGGCCGGTGCCGCGTCATTGGCGTAGTGGCTGAAGGGGGCGTCCTTCACGGGGCTGTCGGGCGCGTCATAGCCGATCCAGGTGATCGTGGCGACGGATTCACCCTTGGCGGCGGTGTTCGCGGCCTCCCACATGGTGGTCATCCGGCTGATATCGCCCCCGACCTTCTCCAGGCTCGCCCCCGTCCCGGGCACGAAGACCGCCGTGTGATCGGCCGTATCGGGGTTTCCATTGGCGACGATCGCCCGGCCGTCGCCATCCGTGCTGAAGCCCAGCAGATACGCCTCCGGCAGCCCTTCCGTGCCCGTGTCGTCGAAGCGCTCCTCGATACGCTCCATGCCCTTGAGCCCCTTGGTCAGCCGCTCCTGATCGTCCCCGTACTTCTTGGACCACTCCATGTACTCGTCCGTCATCACCTTCGCCGCGCCGCCGCGCGTGTAGATCCAGGTGTACTTGTTCTCCGGCGCGGGCGGGATCGCGTTCAGCGCGAGCTGGTACTCCCCGTGCTTCTGGGCGAGGACCGTACGGTTCGCCTCGTCGCGGGCGGTCGCCGGGAGGCCGTCCAGCGCTCCGACGCTCGCCGGGTTCATGGCGATATAGGCATCCTGCTGCTCGTCCGTGAGCCCCCGCCACCACTCGGCGTTCCGGGCCGGTGAGGCGTCCTTGGGCGGGCCCCCGATCGTCGCCAGATACGTGCCCGCCGCGTCCCGTACCCCGCCGGTGTCGGCCTTGGTGTCCGTCCAGTCCCGGGCGGAGACCGTGAGGTCGTCGTCCGCCTTCAGGGCGCGGAGCTTCGGGGCCCACTTCTCGTCGGCGGCCGTGGCCTCGGTCAGCGCGTTGGTGATCCGTACCGCGATGTCGTAGGCGTAGGCCGCGTGCGGGTTCGGCTGCATATTGGCGGCCTGCCGGCCGACGTCCCTGGCCTGCGGGGTGTCGTCCCCGTGCCCCCGGACTGAGCCAGCCTCGGGGATCTTGCCGTCGACCTTGTCCGGGCCCGCCGGATACGCCACCGTACCGTCGTCGTTGACCGTGAACTTCCGGGACTCCGCCTCCGCGAGGGCCGACTCCAGCTTCCGCTTGGCGGCGGCCATATCGAAGGCGAAGGCGTTGAGCGCCGTACTGATCACACCGCATTCGACCTGGGTGTACTGGAAGTTCTTGGCCAGCTCCCGCACCTCGCCGAGCGCCGCGTCGAGGGCTTCGCCCTCCAGGCGCGCCTTCCGCATCCCACCAATGACACCGCTCTCGAGCTGGTCCTTCGACGCCTGCGCCATATCCGCGACGGCGCGGTAACCGTCGGCGGCGCTCTCGTACTCGGCGGGCTTCAGCGTTTTGAGGGTCTTGAGGTCCACGGCGCCGTCACCGGCCCGTCGGGACGCAGGCGACGTCGTCGCGGTCCGCGAACTCGGCCCGCACCTTGTCGACCTCGGACTTCACGGCCTCGTCGGTCAGCAGCAGATCCTTGCCGACCTTCTCCAGGATCCCCTGGAGGCTTCCACAGCGCCGGCTCACCTCTTCGGCGTATCTCTTCCAGGAGGTGTGGATCTCCTTCTGGGCCGCGGCGGTGAGACATCCCTCGGTCGCACCGAGTCCCGACTGCCCGTCCTCCAGCTTGCCGAGTGCCGTCGTGACGCCCTTGCGTAAGGAGCCGACGCCCTCACCGGCCGCGAGCCACGCCTGCTGGCTGGACTTCAGCCCGCCGGTGATCATGCTGGAGGTGGGGCCGCTGTCATCCGGCGGCAGCCCGTTCAGCTGCATCCCGGGCGCGTTCCGCTCCGCCACCTCCGCCTTGATCTGCTCCCACTCGTCCCATGCCATGCGTGCTCCCCCGGCCGCGGCCTTCCCGACACATGCAGATTTCCCCGACCCTACCGGCCGTACGGAGGCGGTACCGGTGACTGTGGATATCACCGGGACCCCGCCCACCGGAGTGGACGGGGTCCGGGCTCAAAACGGTTCCGTGCCGTACGCCTCAGGCGACGGCCAGCCGCGCCGCGTCGATCGACGCGGCGTGCGCGTCCATCCGCTCGGCGGCCAGGATCGCCACGGCGGTGTCCGCCCGGGAGGCGGCGACGACCAGGGCGCGCCCGGCCAGGGCGTGCGCCCTGCGGTGCAGCGCCTCGGGACCGGTGCCGCTCAGGGCGGTGTGCCGGGCGGGCGGCGCCCCGCGCAACCGGGCGACCTCGGTCGCGATCCGGTCGGCCGCGGCGTCCAGCGACAGCTCGTCGGTGACCGCCAGCAGCGCGGAGAGATGGCCGGCGAGCTGGATGTCCAGCTCCTCCTCGCGGGAGCGATGGGGATACTCGGCGGTGTCGGCCATCGAGTGGACAGACCTGGTGCGGATCGGCTCGTACATGAAGATGGCCTCCTGCTCACTGTCAGGAGACCATCCTACCTTGGATTAAGTCTAAAGTTCGCCCGAGTCGGGAAAGTCGGTGCTGACCTGGGCCTTCGGCCCCACCGGGCGGGTCGGTGCTGGTCAGCGTCGGCCAGCGCCGGTCAGTGCTGGCCGTAGCCGTCCAGGAACGAGCCGATCCGGGTCACCGCGTCCGTCAGATCGTTCACCGCGGGCAGGGTCACGATCCGGAAGTGATCGGGCTCGGGCCAGTTGAAGCCGGTCCCGTGGACCACCATGATCTTCTCGGCGCGCAGCAGGTCGAGCACCATCTGCCGATCGTCCTTGATCTTGTAGACCTTCGGGTCGAGGCGGGGGAAGAGATAGAGCGCCCCCTTCGGCTTGACGCAGGTCACGCCCGGGATCTGGGTGAGCAGGTCGTACGCGGCGTCCCGCTGTTCCAGGATCCGGCCGCCGGGCAGCAGGAGGTCCTCGATCGACTGCCGTCCGCCGAGCGCCGTGGCCACCGCGTGCTGCGAGGGCATATTCGCGCAGAGCCGCATATTGGCCAGGATGGTCAGCCCCTCGATGTACGAGGAGGCGTGCGCCTTCGGGCCGCAGACCGCCAGCCAGCCGGAGCGGTACCCGGCGACGCGGTAGTTCTTGGAGAGCCCGTTGAAGGTGAGGACCATCAGGTCCGGGGCGATCGCCGCGGTGGGGGTGTGGGTCGCGCCGTCGTAGAGGATCTTGTCGTAGATCTCGTCCGAGCAGATGACCAGCTGGTGGCGGCGGGCGATCTCGGTGAGCGCGCGGAGCATCTCGTCGTCGTAGACGGCGCCGGTGGGGTTGTTCGGATTGATGATCACCAGGGCCTTGGTGCGGTCGGTGATCTTCCGTTCCAGATCGGCCAGGTCGGGCAGCCAGTCCGACTGCTCGTCGCAGCGGTAGTGCACCGCCGTGCCGCCGGCCAGCGATACGGAGGCGGTCCACAGCGGGTAGTCCGGCGACGGGACCAGCACCTCGTCGCCGTCGTCGAGCAGCGCCTGCATCGACATCTGGATCAGCTCGGAGACCCCGTTGCCCAGATAGACGTCCTCGACGTCGAGCGGGATGCCCTTGGTCTGATAGTGCTGCATCACCGCGCGCCGGGCGGAGAGCAGGCCCTTCGCGTCGCCGTAACCGTGCGCGTCGCCGAGATTGCGGAGGATGTCCTCCAGGATCTCCGGCGGGCACTCGAAACCGAATGCCGCGGGGTTGCCGGTGTTCAGCTTGAGGATCCGGTTTCCCGCTGCCTCCAGCCGCATCGCCTCCTCAAGTACCGGACCGCGGATCTCGTAACAGACATTGGCGAGCTTCGTCGACTGGATCACCTGCATGGCGTGAGCTTACGGCCGCCCGTCGAAGATCGCCCAGTGTTTTAGCCCACGTCGGCGGTGGTCGGAGGAGGACGGAAGGGCTCCCGGGCGGGAAGCCTGGGAGCCCTTCCGAACACACATGGAACGCCGGCCGCCGCGGGACGGCGACCGGTCGGCGTCAGCCGTTGACGCAGATGTTGCCGAGCGCCGGGTTCAGCAGTCCGATGACGCTGATCGAGTTACCGCAGACATTGATGGGTACGTGCACCGGAATCTGGATCACATTGCCCGACAGCACGCCCGGGGAGTTCGCGGCGGCGCCATTGGCGTCGGAGTCGGCCATGGCCGGAGCCGCGGAGCCCAGCGCCAGCAGAATGCCCGCGACGGCGGCGGCAGCCTTCTTGTACTTCATTTTCTCGACCCTTTCAGCGGCGGTGCCGAACGCGGGCACGACTCTCGTGCGCCGCGCCGACAGTTCCCTGTTCCGTGGCGCCTCCGCAGATCTTGTAACGACTGGGTTCCCGCCAGGAAACCTCGGCTATAGCGACCGGGGGAAAAGTCACTCGTATGCGAAACGCCCGGCACGGGCCCGGAGGCTTCCGTGCCGGGCCTGAAAAGGGCGGTGGGCCCCGGGGGGGGCGGGCGGGGGGCCCCCCCCCGGGCCGGGCGGGGGGGGTGGGGGGTGGTTTAAACAAAAACCCACCCCCCCCACCAGCGGGTATGTGGTGTTGCGGCGTGGTGGTGTGAAAT
>NZ_JBHYZV010000049.1:0-25416 GCF_042753905.1 Streptomyces sp. NPDC059248
GCCGACGGCGGTAACGGGACGCCGTTCCCGGGGTCGGCGGGCCCGGCGGACGGTGGCCCGGACGGCGGCCCCGGGACCCACCCGGGCGCGCCGGTCACCGTCTCCGGCCTCACCAGACCGGTCAGTACCGAGAGCCGTTCCAGATTGCCCGTACTGGGCCGGGCCTGCCCGCCCGTCGACAGATACGCCGGGACCAGGGGCCGGCCGCCCCTGCGGGCGGTCATGCCGGAGTGACGTCGCCATCGGTACCGCGGGGCGCGGCGGACATGGCCTTCTCGCCGAGCCGCGCCACCTGCGAGTGCACTCTGTGGGCCAGCAGATCGAGCCGTACCTCCGGATCGCCGAAGGCGGCGACACAGGTGCCGTGCCGGGTCGGGGCGACCAGGATGTAGCCGTGGTCGGACTCGACGACGACCTGGCGGACCTCGGCGGTGTCCTGGTCCGCGAAGGTCGCGGCGGCGCTGCGGCAGGCGCCCTGGACGGTGCTGATGATGGCGGCGGTGCGCTCCGCCGACGGCCGGGACAGCCGGTCGGAGTAGCCGGAGACCAGGCCGTCCAGCGTCAGCAGGACGGCGGCCCGTACATGCGGGATCTCCAGGATCGGGTCGAGCACCCAAGCGGTGTCGCCGGTCTCGCGGGAGGTACGGGAGGTCATCGGGGGTCTTTCCCTTCGGTGTGGTCGGCGCCGTGGTCGTGGGCGCCGGGGTCGGCGGCGTTGCGTGCGGCGGCGGTACCGGCCTGGAGCGCCCCGAGGGCGGCGGCGGCCTCCTCCGGGGTGCGCACGGGCGGCCGGGGGCGGGCGGGGGCCGCCCCGGTCGCGGCGGGTTCGTCCGGCCGGACACGGCGGCGGCGCCGGGGGAGCGCGTCGCCGTCGGGCTGGAGGTGCGGGGGCGGGGCGGGCGGCCCGGCGGGCTCGTGGGTGACGGCGTCGGCGGGCGGGAGAGGGGAGTTGTACGGCGGTACGTGGCCGGGGCCGGGCCGCGGGTGTCCGGCGGGGTTCGCCGGCGGGGGTACGGCTCCGGGCGCGCCGGGCGCCGGGTGCGGCGCGGGCGACGAGTGCACACCGGTCGGGTGCGGCGCGGGCGGTCGGTGAGCGGGTGTCCGGTGCGGGGGCAGCTGGTGGGCGTGCGGGAGGAGATGGCGGCCCGAGTCCTCCTGCGCCGCGGCCTCCGCGGCGCCGCCCCGGGTGGAGCGGGGCGCGCTGGCCGCCGGGGGGCGCTCGGCGGGGTCGATCCGGCTCAGCAGATGGCCCTTGACGAGCAGGACGGCCCGGACACCGCCGTAGGGCGACGGCGACGACAGATCCACCGAGAGGTCGAACTGCCGGGTGAGCTGGCCGATCGCGGCCAGGCCCATCCGCGGCGGGTCGCCGAGTTCGGAGAGGAGAATCGGTTCCGTACCGGCCACCATCCGCTGGGCCCAGGAGCGTTCGGCGGCGGCCATGCCGACGCCCGCGTCGTCCACGGTGACGGTGACGCCGTGGTGGGCCCGCTCCAGATTGACCACGACCCGGGTGTCGGGCGACGAGTGGCGCAGGGCGTTGTCGAGGAGTTCGGCGACGATGATGGCGACGGGTTCGACGGCGTGCGAGACGAGCGCCGTGCCGTCCTCCAGATGGTTGCCGATCTTGACCCGGTGGTAGCCGACGAGCCTGGACTGGCCGCCGGTGACCGCGTCGACCAGGTGCGACTCCTCGCGGGCGAGTCCCACCCAGGCGCCGCAGACCACGGCGGCGACCTGGGCGCGGCGCAGGGACTGCTCGTTCTCGTGGTCGAGCGCGTAGAGGGTCTGGGCCAGTTCGGGGTCGTCGTACCGCTGCTGGAGTCCGCGCAGGACGTCCTGGAGGCGGTAGAGGCCCGCCTGGATCTCCCGGGTGGCGCCCCGCATCCCGGCCCGGGCGGCGGCGTCGACCCGTTTGCGTTCCTGGGCGAGGGCCGTGGTCAGTCCGGCCAGTACGCCGTCGAGCGCGTCGCCCAGTTCGGCGCCGGTGGCCTCGGGGCGCAGGGCGCCGGGGACCCGCAGATGGGGGTGGGCGGTGGCGGCGGCGGTGGCCGGGAGTCGTTTCTCCGCGAGATGCGCGACCTCGGCCGCGTACGCCCGTGCGGTGCGGTCGGCTTCCTCGCGGGCGACCCCGAGATGGGTCCTGAGGGTCTCGATCTCCTCGGTCTGTCGGTGGCGCTGCCGTCGCGACCGCAGGAGCCCGCCTCCCAGGGCGAGAGCCGACAGGGTCCCGGCGGCCAGGCCGGCGGCGGCCAGCTCCGGTATCTCGATCATCGAAACCTCGGGGGGAGGGCGGTGGTTCTGGTGCCGTCGTCGGACGACCGCTCAAGTACACACCGTCATTGATCGATTGCGGGAGGGGGCCCGGGAAGAAATTGTGAACTTGTTTTAATGATCGGCCACTTATGTCCGGGATTGGCGCTCTTTGGTGCGCGAGCGGCCTCAAGTGGCCTCTGAGGTGGCCGTGATGACTGTTTTCCCTGGTGAGCGCGTTGCCGCAGCCGTACCGGCCCGGAACCCGGCCCGCGACGTGGCGCGGGGGCCGCGGACCCGGACCCGGACCCGCGACACGGCGAAGCCCGGTCCCGGGTCTGTGCGGTGGCCCGGGACCGGGCGGATGAAAGCGGTACGGCCGCGACGCTCCCCCTGACCGTCGCGGCCGTACCCGTGCGGCCGGTCCCCCGGCCCCCGGAGGGCTCAGTCCCGGGGGCGCGGCGGCGACGGCGTGTGGCGCTCCATCGTGACGATCTCCTCGTCCGCGGAGGGCTCGGGCGAAGTGGTGGGCGGCGTGGCAGCGCCGTCCGTCGCCGGAGCGCCGCTGTCGCCCGTGGTGGTGGAGTCCACCGGTGTCACGGGCGGCGTCGTGGGCGGCTGGGAGGGGTTCGTCGAAGGAGCCGGCGGCGCCGGGGTGTGCCGCTCACGCGGCAGGATGCCCTCGGCGGGCGGGATCGGCGCCTTGGTGTCGGTCCGGCCGGCGGGCGCCGGGTCCGCGATCACCGGCGGCACGGTCGGCGCGACCGGACCCGGAGCCGTACCGGAATCGGCCGGAACCGGTGCCGGGGGCGCGGGGGTATGGCGCTCCCGGGGCAGGATGCCCTCGACGGCGGCGGTCTGTGCGGCACCGCGGATGAAATCGTTGGAATGGTTCTGTGTCATCTTTCTGTCCCCCTTGGATTGGTGCGGGCGGAACGTAGGTGGCCTTCCGGCCGGGGACTCCCCCGAGGGTCCCCGGACGGAAGGCCGGGGGACCTGTCTCCTCACCCCCCGGAGAGGAGAGAAGGTCCCGGGTGCGATCCGTCTGCCCCCCGTTGCGACGGATCGACTGCAAGAGAGAGCATGTCGGAACGGCATAAACATTCGATGAACGTCCAGAAAGAATGCGGTCACAACACCGCCGACCTGGGGAAACGCCCACGATGTGGCGTTCGGCGCGGAGGGCGTCGTCGAAAGTGCGCCCTTCGAACTCCTCAGTACGCGCCGCTACGCCCCCTTGCCGGGGGCGCCGGTCACTCCATGTCCGTATTCATATACGCACAGACGGTCGAGCATGGTTCAGTGGCGCGCGTAGATGTGACGACCGTCACATAAGTCGGGTGCGGGAGGGCGTCCCGGTCGGGTCGGAGCGGACCGGGACGCTCCGCGGAGGGCGCTCAGAGGGTGCTCAGCGGCGCCAGCAGCCCGCGCGCCTCTTCCGCTTCCGGCGCGCCCGCGGTCTCCAGCAGGGACTTCGCCTCCAGCCAGCAGGCGCGGGCGCGGTCCGCCTGGCCGAGGGTCGAGAGCGCCCGGCCGAGGGTGATCAGGACGATGCCGCGGATCCGGTCGCCGCCGATGCAGCCGATGGCGAGGGCCTGTTCGCAGTGCTGGGCCGCGCGGGCCGCGCGCCGGGCCGAGAGATGCACCTGGGCGATCCGGAAGTGGGCCGTCCCCTCCCAGAGCCGCTGCCGGTTGGCCTCGAAGAGCTCCATCGCCTCGGAGAGCTGTTCCAGCGCGTCCGCGTGCCGGCCGGCCTGGGTGAGGGCGACGCCGAGGGCGTAGCGGGCGTTGGCCAGCCGGAGGGTGTGCCCGATCCGTTTGTAGATCGCGACGCCCTGCCGTGCGAGGTCTATGGCCTCGGGGACCCGGTCCAGGGCGAGCTGGGTCCTGGAGAGGTTGCAGAGCGCGCTGGCCTCGGTCGAGTCGCTGTCGTCCCGGCGGGCGCCCTCGGCGGCGCGGCGCAGGAACTCCTCCGCGTCCTCGTACCGGCCCTGGTTGAAGGCGATGATGCCGCGGTCGTTGTCCGCCCAGTAGACGGGGGCGGGGTCGTCGACGGAGACCGCGAGTTCGGCGGCGATCCGGGCCTCGTCGTCGGCGTCCTCGTACCGCCCCGCGACCAGATGGACGTTGGTCATGGACGTACGGGCCCGGCCCTCGGCCCGGGCGTCCCGGGTGGAGCGCGCCGCGTCCCGGACCGCCAGGGCCGCGATCTCGTACAGCTTGGAGTTGGCGCCGGACTCGGCGAGCCCCTGGGCGGCCCACAGCAGATCGGCGGCGAGCGCGAGCCGCCGGCCGCCGGTGGCCTGCCGAGCCCCGGCGAGCATGCAGTGCGCCTCCGCGTACAGCCAGTCCTGGGCGCGGCGGCGGTCGGTGAAGACGACGCCTTCCAGGGTGGTGGGCCCGAGGTGGTCGACCAGCCGGTCGCCGGGGCGCTCGATGCCGTAGACCCGGGACGCGGTGGCGAGATAGAAGTCCAGCAGCCGGGCGAGGGCGGCCTCGCCCTCCTCGGGCCGTTCGTCCCGTTCGGCGCAGGCGCGGGCGTAGAGGCGGACGAGATCGTGGAAGCGGTAGCGGCCGGGCGCGGCGGACTCGACCAGCGATGTGTCGACGAGGGCTTCGAGGAGGTCCTCGGTCTCCTGGACCGGGCGGCCGAGTACGGCGGCGGACGCGGCGAGGGAGATATCGGGGCCGTCGGCGAGGCCGAGCATCCGGAAGGCATGGGCCTGGGCGGGCTCCAACTGGCCGTAGCCGAGTTCGAAGGTGGCCTTCACGGCCAGGTCGCCCGCCTGGAGTTCGTCGAGACGGCGGCGCTCGTCGGCCAGCTTCTCCGCCAGCACCGACACGGTCCAGGTGCGGCGGGCGGCCAGCCGGGAGGCCGCGATCCGGATCGCCAGCGGCAGGAAACCGCAGGCCGCGACGACATCGAGGGCGGACTGCCGCTCCGCGGAGACCCGTTCGAAGCCGACGATCCTGGTGAAGAGCTGAAGCGCCTCCTCCGGGGACATCACATCGAGGTCCACGAGGTGGGCCCCGGCCAGGTCGACCATCCGCACCCGGCTGGTGACCAGGGCTGCGCAGCCCGCCGTGCCCGGCAGCAGGGGCCGGATCTGGGCCGCGTCCCTGGCGTTGTCCAGCAGGACCAGGACCCGGCGTCCGGCGAGGGTGGAGCGGTAGAGCGCGGACCGCTCGTCCAGTGTCTCGGGGACGGACGCCTCGGGGTGGCCGAGGGCGCGCAGGAACGCGCCGAGCACGGCCTCCGGTTCGGTGGCGCGGTTGCTGGTGCCCTGGAGGTCGATGTAGAGCTGGCCGTCGGGGAAGCGGGGCCGGGCCTCGTGGGCGACATGGACGGCGAGCGTCGTCTTCCCGACCCCGCCGATGCCCGCGAGCGCCGAGACCGCCATCACGGATCCCTCGGCCGTCGCCAGCTGTTCGCCCAGCTCGCGGACGAAGGAGGCACGGCCGGTGAAATCGGGCACGGTCGCCGGGAGTTGGGCGGGCTGCGCCACGGGCGGCGGGGCCGTATGCGGTTCGGCGGGCGCCGCGAGCGCGGTGTCGGCGCGCAGGATGCGCTCCTGGAGCTGGGACAGCTCGGGGTTGGGGTCGACGCCCAGTTCGTCGGCGAGGAGGCGGCGGGTGTCGGCGTAGACGGCGAGGGCCTCGGCCTGCCGTCCGCTGCGGTAGAGGGCGAGCATCAGCAGCTCCCGCATCCGCTCCCGCAGCGGATGTGCCGCGGTGAGGGCGGTCAGCTCGGATACGGCCTCCGCGTGCGCCCCGACCTCCAGATCGAGATCGAGCCGGGTCTCCAGCAGCTGGAGCCGCCACTCCTCCAGACGGGTGCGCTGATTCTCCGCGTACGGCCCGGGGACATTGGCCAGCGGCTCGCCGTCCCACAGCCCCAGCGACTTGTTGACCAGCATCCGGGCATGACCCGGGTCGCCCGCGGCCCGGGTCTTCTCGGCCGCGGCGGCCAACTCCTGGGCCACGAACAGGTCCAGGGCGTCGCGCTCTATCCGCAGGGCGTAGCCGCCGGACTCGGAGATCAGGGTCGTCGCCGAGAGCACCTTGCGCAGCCGGTGGGCGTACGTCCGGATGGTGGCGAGGGCCTGGGACGGCGGCTCCTCGCCCCAGATCGCGTCGATCAGCTCGTGGGACGTCGCGGTCCTGCCGTCGCGCAGCAGCAGCGCCGAGAGCAGGGCGCGCTGCTGTGGCGAGCCGGGTGGCAGCGGCTGCCCGGCGCGCCACGCACGCACCGGTCCGAGCACGCTGAAACGCAGATCCACGGCTCCATTGTCGACCTCGTTGGGCGCCGGAGAGCGCTGCTCCGGTACGCGAGGCCCGTTGTCACGGTCCATGCTGCCCCCTGCCCCCAACTGCCGGTTCGCACCCACAGTCTGCCTTGTGTACGACGACTCCGACAGCAGCGGAGCGCTTCATTCGGCTTATTGCCCGGGCTGTCCTGGCCCCCGACGCCCCGTGGCGATCACCCGCCGCATCCGCCGGGACGCCCTCCGTCGGCACACGGCGACGGGGGACGAAGTGTCAAGGTCGGTAGATTTCACCGGGGTTCGCCTCGGCGGGTGCCAGCAGTTGGGAGACCGTGACGAAGGTGTAGCCCCGCTTTTTCAGTTCTGTGACGATCCCGGGAACGGCGGGAACCGTCCCGTCGTAGATGTCATGCAAAAGGATGATTCCATCCTTCTTCGCCTGCTTCAGGATCCGGCTTTTGATCAGCTCGGAGTCCGTGGTCGAGTAGTCCTTCGCGGTGGCGTTCCACAGGATCTGGGCCAGGCCCAGCTCCTTCGACACCTCGGTGACCTCGTCGTCGATCCGGCCCTGCGGCGGACGCATGAGGGTGGGCTTCTGCCCGGTGATCTTCTCCAGCTCGATCTGCGTCCGCTCCAGCTCCTCGCGGATCTCGCTCTTGTTCAGCTGGTCCAGCCGGCGGTGGGTCCAGGTGTGGTTGGCGACCTCGTGACCCTCGTCGGCGAACCGTTTCACCACCTTCGGCCAGCGGTCGAGATGGTTCTTGCCGAGGACGAAGAAGGTGACGGGCACCTTCTCCTTCTTCAGATAGTCGAGGAGCTGGGGGGTCTTCACGCCGGGGCTGGAGTCGAAGGTCAGCGCGATGCACTTGACCTTCTCGCAGTCGACGGTCCCGGGCGCCACCTCCCCCTTCGCCTTGCCGCGGGCGGTCGCGGGCGCGGTGGTGTCCATTCCGCAGGCCGCGAGGGCGGGGGTGAGGGCCGCGAGGGCCGCCGCGGTGGCTATTCGGCGGGCTTTCCTCCGGGTGGCGGGCATGGTGAGGATCCCCCTGGGGCATCTGGAGCGACTGATTCCGCATGCACACTACACACGGGCCGGGACCCGCCCGGTGGGCGGGACGGGCGTGGGGGAAGACGTGACGGAGGGTGCCGAGGTTCCGTACGGGACGGAATGGGTCTCCGGGGCGGGTTCGACCCGTGCTCGGATCGCGCACGGGCCGTGCTCGGGTCGTGCTCGGGCCGGGGTCGACCCCGGCCCGGCCCGGGCTCCGCAAGGGCTCTGCCCGGCCCGATGCGATGGGCGACCCCCGGATTCGAGGGGTGCGGCGGGCTCCCGTGCGGGGGTGCGCCCGGTCGCGTACCCCTGGACCCTCTCCCGTTCCCTCACCCTCCGTGACCCCGTCCAACTTGCTGACGAACCGTCAGATCGACGCTACCGTGACCCCATGGAGACCTTCCCCAAGATCATCTCGGTGGACGACCACACGGTGGAGCCCCCCAACGTCTGGCGGGACCGGCTCCCGTCGAAGTACCAGGACGTCGCCCCGCGCGTCGTCCGCGCCCCCCTGAAGGAGATGACCTTCCTCGGCGGGAGGTTCGCGCCCGTCATGGGCGCGAAGGGCGACGAGGGCCCCATCGGCGACTGGTGGGTCTACGAGGACCTCCACCGCCCCCTCACCCGTCTCGACACCGCCGTCGGCTACGACCGGGACGAGATCAAACTCGAAGTGATCACCTACGAGCAGATGCGCCCCGGCTCCTACAGCGTCCCCGACCGCCTCGCCGACATGGACGTCAACCACGTCCAGTCCGCCCTCTGCTTCCCCACGTTCCCCCGCTTCTGCGGCCAGACCTTCACCGAGGCCGAGGACCGCGAACTGGGCCTCCTCGGTGTGCGCGCCTACAACGACTGGATGGTCGAGGAGTGGTGCGGCCCCGAGGCGCGGGGCCGGCTCATCCCGCTCACCCTCGTCCCCCTGTGGGACGCCGGGCTGGCCGCCGCCGAGGTCCGCCGCAACGCCGCCCGGGGCGTACGCGCCGTCGCCTTCTCCGAGATCCCCCCGTTCCTGGGGCTCCCCTCGATCCACGGCGACGACTGGGACCCCTTCCTCCGGGCCTGCGACGAGACCGGCACAGTCATCGCCATGCATATCGGCTCGTCCTCCCGGATGCCCTCCACCTCCGCCGACGCGCCGCCCGCCGTCGGCTCCACGATCACCTTCGCCAACTGCTGCTTCTCCATGGTCGACTGGCTGATGAGCGGCAAGTTCGAACGCTTCCCGAACCTGCGGATCATGTACGCGGAGGGCCAGATCGGCTGGATTCCGTACATCCTCGAACGCGCGGACGTCGTCTGGGAGGAGAACCGCGCCTGGGGCGGGGTCGCGGACAAGGTGCTGCGCCCGCCGTCCGAGCTGTTCGCCGGGCATGTCTACGGCTGCTTCTTCGACGACCCCTTCGGGCTGCGGAACCTCGACGCGATCGGCGTCGGGAACGTGCTGTACGAGACCGACTACCCGCACTCGGACTCCACCTGGCCGAAGTCGCGCGAGGTCGGCGTCTCCCAGATGGGTCATCTGGCGCCGGACGTGGTGGAACGGATCGTGCGGGGCAACGCGATCGAGCTGCTCGGGCTGACGGAGGACGGACTGTGGGCGGGCTGAGCCGACCGCGGGCCGGGCCCCGGGGTCCGGGCCCCGGCCCACGGTCGGCTCGGTCCCCCGGTCGCGGTCGGCTCGGCCCCCTCGGTCGCGGTCGCGGTCGCGAAGGCCGCCCGGTCAGCCCGCCGGGGCGGGGTCGGCCCGCTCCAGCGCCACCACGGGGATGACCCGCTCCGTCCCGGCCTGGTAGGCGGCGAAGGCGGGCACCCGCTCGCCCTGCTCCCGGTAGAGCCTGGCGCGCTCGTCGCCCTCCAGTACGGTCGCGACGCCCGCGTACGTCTCCACCCCGCCCGCGCCGTCGCCGATCTCGACGGTGACCCGGGGGTCGGCGAGGACGTTCCAGTACCAGTCGGGATGCCGGTGGGAGCCCCCGTTGGAGCCGAAGACGAGGAGCCGGTCGCCGTCCCGCGCGTACGCCACCGGATTCGTCCTGGGCCGTCCGCTCCGGGCCCCGGTGGAGGTCACCAGGACGAGGGGCAGCCCCTCGAACATCCCGCCCACCAAGCCGCCCCCGGCCCGGAACTCCTCGATGATCTTCTGGTTGAACTCCGCGGTCGACTTCGGTCGCTCATCGGACACGGCTGGTCCCTTCGATAGCGTCGGTTCGGTGACGGGTCCCGCCGACCCAGCAAAGCACCATCGGCCCCCGTCGCCCGCCCCGGAAGGCGCGGGATTTCCCGCGATCCGCGCGCGGCGCACGGGCGGGCGCACGACACGCCAGGGGCCGCCAACGGCCTCCGGCCGAGGGGCCATCACCACGAGATCCGTCCCGGCCGAGCCCACGCGGACGGCGCCGTCGGCTCGGGCTGTGCGTGCTACGCGGGCCGGGCGGACCGCGTCGTCAGCGGCAGATGCATGATGTGCAGGCCCACATACCCCTTCTCCGGGTGGTGGAAGCCCTCCGGGAGGGTGCCGATGACGCTGAAGCCCAGGGACTCGTAGAGCCGTACCGCGTGGATGTTGGTCTCGACGACCGCGTTGAACTGCATCGCGCGATAGCCCTGGTCGCGGGCCCAGTCGATGCTGTACGCGCACAGGGCGCGGCCCACGCCCCGGCCGGCGTGGGCGGGGTCGACGAGATAGCTGGCGCCGGCGATGTGGGAGCCGTTGCCGTGGTGGTTGCGGTTCATCTTCGCGCTGCCGACCACCGTGCCGTCGGGGGTGGTGGCCACCACGGTGCGGTTCGGCGCGGGCAGGAGCCACCAGCCGGGGGCCTCGTCGTCGGAGAGGTCCGTGGGGAAGGTGAAGGTCTCGCCCGCCGCCATGACGGGGTGGAAGAAGGCCGCGATCGCGGGCCAGTCGCCGGTGGTGGCCTCGCGCAGCAGGAGCGGTACGCCGTCGCGGGTCGTGTACTCGTTCATCAGATGGTCCCGGGGTTCAGGGTGCGGCTGATCAGGGTGAGGAGTTCGTCGTCGGTCAGGCCGACGGCGCGCGCCTCGGCCGCCAGCTCGTGGATGTGCTGGACGAGCCGGCCGCGGCCGGGGTCCGCGCCGTCACTGATCAACGCGCCGCGGCCCCGGCGGAGTTCCACCAGCCCCTCGTCGCGGAGTTTCTGATAGCCCCGCAGGACCGTGTGGAGGTTGATGTCGAGCGACTTGGCGAGGTCCCGGGCGGCGGGGAGCCGTTCGCCGGGGGCCGCCGTGCCGTCCGCGAGCGCGCGGCGGACGGAGGCCGCGACCTGGTCGCTGAGGGAGATCGACGACTGGGGGTCGATTCGGAAGAGCATCTCTCGGCCTCGGCCTCGGGAGGGGGACGGGGGTGCCGTACGGGCCTGGGGCCGGCTGTACGGGTCAGGCGGCGCGGTGGGCCCGGTCCGCCAGGGCGTTGAGCGTGGCGGCCGCGGTCGTCGCGTCGTCCACGGTCACCAGGAACGTACCGCCCGACGCCTTGCCGACGGCCAGCGCGTCGCCGGAGCGCAGGATCAGCCCGCTCGCCCCGGC
This sequence comes from Streptomyces sp. NPDC059248, assembly GCF_042753905.1. Classification (NCBI taxonomy): domain Bacteria; kingdom Bacillati; phylum Actinomycetota; class Actinomycetes; order Kitasatosporales; family Streptomycetaceae; genus Streptomyces; species Streptomyces sp. NPDC059248. The sequence continues at coordinate 11,116 of NZ_JBHYZV010000049.1, forward strand.
CCTGACCCGGTAGCCCCAGCCGCCGAAGTCGCGTACGGGACTGACCGGCCGGGTCGTGGCGGCGGCGATCTGGTCGAGGGGGATCCGGACCCGGGGGCGGCGCAGCCCGGCCGGGGTGACCGTGAGCCCTTGGGAGTCGGCGGTCACCCGGACCCGGCCGGTGGCGGCGAAGAGGAACCCGAGCGGAATCGCCGAGGCGAGCAGCCAGCCGCCCGCGTAGACCGCGGCCGCGGCCAGGGCCGCCACGGTCAGACCGCCCGCGACGAGCAGGCCGGGCGCGGTGACGGTACGGGTCCAGGCGATCTGCTCCCCGGGGCCGAGCGGCAGCCGTCCGGCGGCGGACGACGCCTCGTCCGGGGCCGCCGCCAGCGGGTCGGGCCCGGCGGCGAACCAGGCCAGGGCCCCGGCCGCGCCCCCGGCCGCCGCCGCTCCGGCGATATGCCAGTCGGAGAACCGTACGGTCGCCGGGTCGCCGACGCCCGCGTTGGCGAGGAGCAGCAGCACCAGCAGATAGCCGACGAGGGCGACCGTGCCCGCGCCCGTGGCGAGCAGTGCCCGGGGCGCGGAGGCCTGTTTCGCGTCGGAGGTGAAGCGGGACAGCACGGCGAAGAGGGTGCCGAGGCCGGCGAGGGAGAGCAGCGCCGTCACGGTGAAGGCGCCCCGGCCGGTGAAGTCGTCGGCACGGCCGTCGCCGCCCATGTGCGTGGCGAGTTCGCCCGGTAGCCGGTCCCGTACGGACAGATAGACCGCCAGGAACACGGCGACGGCCAGGACCGTCGGCGCGACCGCGATCCACCACCTCCGCGCACGGGCCGTCGCCGGGATCTCCTCCGGGGCCGCGGGACGTCTCACATCACCCTCCAACCGATTCGGTTAGTTCTATGTCTACTAGAACAATAGAGGGTGGGGGTGCCTCAGGGGAAGGGGAAAGAGGAGGCCGCGGGCGGCGGGTTACGCGGAACCCACCGCCCACGGCGCGCGCCCGCACTCCTCCGGCGGGCGCGCTCCCCCGGGGCGCGGTGAACGGGGGAGCAAGGGGGAAGCTCACCCGCATCGCGCCCGCGGGTGCCGGTGGGGGAGGTCAGGCCCCCGGCACCCGGTCGAGGAAGCCGAGTACCGAGGTGATCCGGCCGTCGTCGGCCAGGGTGATCACGTCGAAGCCGGCCGCGGGCGACGAGCCGTCGGCGACGACGACCAGGTCCCAGCCGAACCGGGCGATGCCGTGGTGTCCGTCGACGGTGCCGCGGAGCCGGAACTCGCAGCCGGGGAACTGTTCGGCCGCCGCGCCGAGGCCGGCCGCGACGCCCTCGTGGCCGCGGACGTCCATCAGCGGGTCCAGATAGGAGCCGTCCTCGGTCCAGGCCGCCGCGACGGCCCCGGCGCGGGCCTCGGCGCCGGAGGCGTTCCACGCGGCGAAGTAGCGCTCGACGGCGGTCTCGTAGACGGCGGCGGAGAGTTCGGCGCCGGCGGACGTGGCGGGTGTGGTGGCGGACATGGCGGACCGTCCTTCGGGGTCGGGTGGGCCGGGGGCTCGGGGGAGGCTCCCCGCCCGGATCCCGCCGCCGGGATCCTTCCCGGATCCCTCCCGGATCCCTCTGGGGGCTTTCCGGCGGCGACGACTCCACCCTGCCCGTCCCGCCCCCGGGGCGTCGATGACGTCCGAGGTAATGCCGGGGTTCCTCGTCCCCGTTCTCCCCGGGGCCGTTCAGCCGACCGTCGCCGGGGGCGGGCTCCAGCGGTCCTTCGGGCGGACCGTGTCCGGAACGCCGTACTCCTTCCGCAGCGACTCCGGGATGGCGTAGTGCATCACCCGCCCCCGGGTCAGCGCCGACAGTTCGAGACCCGAGACCAGGGCGCCCATCCGGTCCAGCGCCCACGCCCCGTACGGCGAACGGTCCTCGACGCTCTCCAGCGCCCCCAGCAGCCGCGGTACGGCGCCGACCACCGTGTCCCAGGGGGTGCGCGGCACCCGCAGCCAGTCCGCGCAGGTGTCCCCGACGAGATGCCGGACCAGCGCGCCCACCAGCGGATCGAAGAACGTGCCGGGGACGACCTCCTCGTAGAGGTCGATCAGCTGGCGGGTGAGATGGACCCCCTCGTCCGACGGGCCCATATTGAGGGTCATATACAGGTCGAAGTACTGGCGGCCCTCCTCGACGCTCTTCGGCACCGACTCCTGGTCGACGCCGAGCATCGCGCCGACCACCCGCCAGGCGTAGAAGTAGGCGTCGGCACCCTCGTTGCTCATATGGATGCCCAGCCTGTGCATGCTGTCGAGGACCAGCATCGAGAACATCATCTGGCCGCCGATCATGTCCTCCTGGGAGATCGGCGTCCCCTCGGCCGCCCGGTCCCAGTGGTCCTCGCGCAGCAGATGGTGCCGGATCGAGGCGTGCAGCAGCCGCACCTTCTGCGCCGCCGGGACGAACCGGCTGCCCGCCTCGAACGCGTCCGGCCGCATCAGATAGACCACGAACTGCCCGGTCTCCGCCATCCGCTTCGACGGATACGCCAGCGAGTGCGTCGCCGACAGCAGCCGGGCCACGCGCGGGGTGACATAGCAGGCGGGCATCGAGGCGAAGGAGAGAGCCGTGTTGATATGGACGTTGTTGTCGACGAAGAAGAGCCTGGCCCGCTCCATCCGGTCCCAGTCCACCCAGGCGGGCGGCGCGGACGTGGCCTCCAGATACTCGCGGGCCACGTCCGGCAGGCCATCGGGGAGCGGGGAGCCCGCCGTGGAGACATAGCGCATCAGGGTGTTGAACGTCCCGACCTCACCGCGTTCGATGAGCGCGGCGACGGTCGCGTCGGCGAGTTCGTCACCGGCGTTCCGCAGGGTGTGCAGGGACGTCTCGGTGTACGGGTACGCGGGATGGGTGGTCACGGGCCCTGCCTTTCGGAGGCGCGGTACGGATACGGGGGGTGACGCGCGGGGTCAGGACTGGCGTACGGTCGCCGATCGCGCGAGCGCCGTCAGCGCCGCCGACGCCGTGCCCGGGACCGCGCACCCCGCGAGCGCGTCGGTCGCCTCGGCCACCCGCGTCGTGATCATCCGCTCGATCCGGTCGGGCGACCCGAGCCGGGTCATCAGCGCCCGGACCGTATCGACCCCGTCGGCGTCCAGCGCCCGGCCCCTGGCCAGCAGCCGCCGCAGCATGGCCCGTTCGGACTCGTCGGCGACCCGCCAGGTCTCGGCCAGCAGCGCCGTGGGGCGGGCGGTGCGCAGATCGTCGGGGCTGGCCTTCCCGGTCCTGGCCGGGTCGCCGAAGAGCCCCAGCAGATCGTCCCGGAGCTGGAACGCCTCACCGAGCGGCAGCCCGTACGCCGAGAAACCGGCCCGCAGCCGCTCACCGGCCCCGCCCAGTACGCCGCCGATCAGCAGCGGCTGCTCGACCGTGTACTTGGCGGTCTTGTAGCGGATCACCTTCAGCGACGACTCCGTGTCGGGGGCCGTACCGGTCCGGAGGATCTCCAGGCACTCGCCAGCGATCAGCTCCCGGGCCATCGCCGACCACAGCGGCCGGGCCCGCGCCAGATAGGCGGCGGGCAGCCCGCTGGTGGCGAACAGCTGCCCCGCCAGGGCCATCAGCAGATCCCCGACCAGCATCGCCAGCGACCGGGCCGCCGTCGCGCTCCGGGGGCGGCGCCGCGGCCGGGCCCTGAGCGCGATATGCGCGGTGGGGCGGCCGTGCCGCAGGGCGCTCTCGTCGATCAGGTCGTCGTGGACCACGGCGGCGGCGTGCACCAGCTCCATCGACGCGGCGGCCCGCAGCAGCGCGTCGCTGTCGGGCTGACCGGCCGCGCGCCAACCCCAGTAGCAGAACGCGGCCCGCAGCCGCTTGCCCTCGGAGACGGCCTCCTCCAGCTGCCGGGCGACGGGGACCAGCTCGGCATCGATCGCCACCAGCTCGTCCGCCTCCCGGCCGACGAAGCCGCGCAGCGCCTCGTCCACCCGGCCCTTGAAGGCGCCGGGGTCGAACGGGTCAGCCCGCATCGGCCGCGTGGCGGGAGTTGCGGGCCAGAACCTCCAGATGGGCCGGGGGCCGGGACGCGTACCGGTCCAGCGCGATCCGCCCCCGGGCCCGGAGGTCGTGTCCGGCGTCCTCCAACAGGTCGGCGGAGTCGGCGCGCCGGAGCAGTCCCCGTACGGTGTCCACGGCTGTGCCCACCACCGTGCCGGCCGTGCTCAGCGCCAGATCGGCCAGCCCGGCGGCCACCAGCACGGCCTCCTCGTCCAGCCGCCGGTCCCGCCCGGCCTCCGGTGACGACGACATCGACATCCCGCCCTCCCCGTCCGCGGAACACCCGTCCACGGCCCGGATTTCAGGGTGTCCCCGGTGCCCCGGCGCGAACGAGGGCGCGAACCGATAAACGTCCCAAAGGATGAGCACTCGGAAGTACATGCGTTTTCCCCGCGGGGACGCGGTTCAGAGGGTGCGTTCGAAGCAGAGGGAGTCGGGGGAGTCCCGGTACGCGCCGAAGGGGGCGACCGGGGCGTACCCCGAGCGGGTGTAGAAGCGCACCGCCGCGCCCTGGCGCGCGCCCGTCTCCAGGCGGAGGCTGGTCCAGGCACGGGCCCGGGCTCGGTCCTCCAGGGCCTTCAGGACGGCGTCGGCGGCGCCCAGGCCCCGGGCCGTCGGGGCGACGTACATCCGCTTGATCTCGCCCGTCGCCGGGTCCAGCGCGCGCAGGCCGCCGCAGGCCACGGGAGTGCCGTCGGGGGTGTACGCGACGACGAAGACGGGGACGTCGGCGGCGGACGGGGCGATACCGGGCTCGCTCTCCGTCGTGCCGTAGATCTCGGCTATCTCGGCGCGCTGGGCGGCCCGCAGCGCCTCGGCATCGGGCGCGGACCAGGGGATGTCTTGGATCGTGTACTCCATGCCGGGATTGTCGCCGGGGGATGTTTCGGGCGGATGTCAGTGGGGGCCGTTACCGTCGGTGCATGGACATCGTGGTGGGGATGCGGGACGCCGTCGCCGGGCGGCGGGCCGCGTGGGAGTTCGTACGGGGTTATGCGCGCGTGTGGTGCGCGACGCCACTCGCCGACGGGGACGGCTGCGGCCCGGAGGAGATCGCGGCGGCCGAGGAGCGGCTCGGGCTGCGGCTGCCCGCCGCGCTCAAGGAGGCGTACGCCCTGCTGGGGCGGCGGCCCGATCTCACCAGCAACCACGACTCGTTGCGCCCGCCCGCCGGTCTGGAGGTGGACGCCTCGGGGGAGGCGCTGGTCTTCCGGGACGAGAACCAGGGGGTGTGCGTCTGGGGGATACCGCTCGCGGAGATCGGCCGGGACGATCCGCCCGTGGTCGTCCGGCTCGATCTCGCGGACAAGGCAAGCGAGTGCTGGGAGCCCTGGCTGGACCGGGTGTCGCACTGCTTCGTGGAGATCGTGCTCGCCGAGTCGGCGCACGAGCCGGAGGAGCTGGCCGAGTATCTCGACGAGGTGGACCCGGAGACGGTTCAGGGCGCGCCGGGGTTCGTCCGGCTGCCGTTCCCGGAGTACCCCATAGGCCAGACCCCGGGGACCCGCTGGTACGCGAGCCCGGACGCCCTGCTGCGGTACGACGAGGGGATGGTGACCGTACGGGGGCGTACGGAGGAAGCGCTGGAGCGCGCTCTCGACGGTCTCATCGGGCCGGACGAGGACAAGGACGAGGACGAGGAGCGGTAGGCGCGGGCGCGTCCGGTACCGGCGGCGGCGGCCTTGTCTCCCGCGGTGCCAGGCATCACGATGACGGAAGCCAATATGTGACGTACCGTCAGATCGATGCCGAGGAGGCGCCACGATGCCTGCGCGGACCCTGCCCGAAGGGCGTCTGTCGTACGGGATGCAGCTCCCCGTCCAGTCCCAGAGCACCCTCTACGCCGAGCCGTGGGAGGCCCGAGCGGGGGTGGAGGACCTGGTCGAGGTGGCCAGGACCGCCGACCGCACCGGCTTCGCCTATATCGCCGTCTGCGACCACATCGCGATCCCCCGGCGGCTCGCCGGCGCCATGTCCACCGTCTGGTACGACCCCGTCGCCACGCTCTCGTTCCTGGCCGCCGCCACCCGCCGGGTCCGGCTGCTCAGCCATGTCGCCGTCGTCGGGCTGCGCCATCCGCTGATCACCGCCAAGCAGTACGCGACCCTCGACCATCTCTCCGGCGGCCGGCTGGTCCTCGGGGTCGGGGCCGGGCACGTCCGGGAGGAGTTCGACGCGGTGGGCGCCGACTTCGACGGGCGCGGCCGGGTGCTGGACGAGACGGTCGACGCGCTGCGGGCGGCCCTCGGACCCGACGAGTTCCCCGAGCACAGCGGCGAGTCGTTCGCCTTCTCCGGGCTCGGCCAGCGGCCCCGGCCCGTACAGGAGCGGGTGCCGTTGTGGATCGGAGGCTCGTCGCCCGCCGCCGTGCGCCGGGCCGCGCTCAAGGGCGACGGCTGGCTGCCGCAGGGCGACCCCCGCGACCGGCTGCCCGCGCAGATCGCTCGGCTGCGGGAGCTGCGCGAGCGGGCCGGGATCGCCTCGCCCGCCGAGATCGGGGCGATCGCCGAGCCGCTGTACGTGGGGGAGCCCGGCTTTCCCGTGGGGCGGCGGACCCTGACCGGGAAGCCGCAGGCGCTCGCCGAGTCGCTGCGCGCCTACGGGGAGATGGGCGTCGACCAGATCCAGGTCCGCTTCCGCAGCCGGGACCGGCATGAACTCATCGACCAGATGGCCTCCTTCGCCGCCGAGGTCGCGCCCCATCTCAACGACTGACACCCGGGAGACGACGGATGACCGGTAACGGAAAGCTGGACGGGCGGGTCGTGGTGATCACCGGAGCCGCGCGCGGACAGGGCGAGGCCGAGGCCCGGCTCTTCGCCGCCGAGGGCGCCCGGGTGGTGCTCGGTGACGTCCTCGACGAGCAGGGCGCGGCCGTCGCCGCCGAGCTGGGGGAGAAGAGCGCGGCGTACGTACGGCTCGATGTGACCCGGGAGGAGGACTGGCGGGCGGCGGTCGCGGTGGCCGAGGAGCGGTTCGGCCGGGTCGACGGGCTGGTCAACAATGCCGGCATCCTCCGCTTCAATGAGCTGGTCAATACCCCGTTGGAGGAGTTCCAGCAGGTCACGCAGGTCAATCAGGTCGGGGTCTTCCTCGGGATGAAGACCGTGGCGCCCCGGATCGCGGCGGCCGGTGGCGGCACGATCGTCAACACCGCCTCCTATGCCGGGATGACGGGGATGGCCTATGTGGGCGCGTACACCGCCTCCAAACACGCGGTCGTCGGTCTCACCCGGGTCGCGGCGCTGGAGCTGGCGCCGAAGGGGATCCGGGTCAACGCGGTCTGCCCCGGCGCGGTGGACACCCCGATGACCGACCCGGCGGCCCTCGCCCCGGGCCGGGACGCGGAGCGGGCGAGGGCGTCGGCCGCCGCGCTCTACGCGAAGGTGATCCCGCTGGGCCGGGCCGGGCGCGCGGAGGAGGTCGCGGCCCTGGCGCTCTTCCTGAGCTGCGACGACTCCTCGTACATCACCGGCCAGCCGTTCGTCATCGACGGCGGCTGGCTGGCCGGCGTCACCCCGGCGTGAGCGACCCGTCATCGCATTCTGATGGGTCGTCAGCTATTGACGCCTCACGGGGGCGGTGGAACAGTCGGGACCAGAAATCTGACGGTGCGTCAGAAGTCGAGTGGCCGGGAACCCCGGGAACGAACCAGAGCCGAGGACGGTGAACCGCCCGTGGAATTCGGGATCTTTGTCCAGGGATATGTCGGCAAGCGCGCCGAGACCGATCCGCTCGCCGAGCACAAGGCGCTGATGGAGGAGACCGAGTACGTCATCCAGGCCGACAAATCGGGCTTCAAGTACGCCTGGGCGTCCGAGCACCACTTCCTCGACGAGTACTCCCATCTCTCCGCCAACGACGTCTTCCTCGGCTATCTCGCCCACGCCACCGAACGCATCCATCTCGGCTCCGGCATCTTCAACCCCCTCGCCCCCGTCAACCACCCCGTCAAGGTCGCCGAGAAGGTCGCCATGCTCGACCACCTCTCCGGGGGCCGGTTCGAGTTCGGCTCGGGACGGGGCGCGGGCAGCCACGAGATCCTCGGCTTCCTGCCGGGCATCACCGATATGAACCACACCAAGGAGATCTGGGAGGAGACGATCGCCGAGTTCCCCAAGATGTGGCTCCAGGACGAGTACGAGGGGTTCTCCGGCAAGCACTGGTCCCTGCCGCCGCGCAAGGTGCTCCCCAAGCCGTACGGGAAGGCCCATCCGCCCATGTGGTACGCGGCGGGCTCCCCCTCCTCGTACGCCATGGCCGGGAAGAAGGGCCTCGGCGTCCTCGGCTTCAGCGTCCAGAAGGTTTCCGACATGGAGTGGGTGCTGGACTCGTACAAGACGGCGATCAAGGAGGCGAAGGCGGTCGGCGCGTTCGTCAACGACAACGTCATGGTGACCTCCACCGCCGTCTGCGCCGAGACCCACGACAAGGCCGTCGAGATCGCCGTCGGCGGCGGGATGAACTACCTCCAGTCCCTCCTCTTCCGGTACCACGACACCTTCCCCCGGCCCGAAGGCGTCCCCGAGTGGCCCGAGCTGCTCCCCGAGTACACCCCCGAGATCGTCGAACTCCTCATCGCCGAGGAGCTGATGATCTGCGGCGACCCGGACGAGGTCCGCGCCCAGTGCGAGCGGTGGGAGCGGGCCGGTGCCGACCAGCTCTCCTTCGGGCTGCCGATCGGCGTCTCGTACGAGGACACCATGAACTCCATCAAGCTGATCGGCGAGCACGTCATCCCGCATATCGACACCGACCCGGTGCACCGCACCACCCGCTTCCGGCAGGCAGCCGCCGAGAACGGCTGACCCGGGCGGGCCCCGAGGGGAGGAAACGCGATGCTCGACCACCTCATCCGCTCCGCCGCCGTCGTCGACGGCACCGGCGCGCCCGCGTACCCCGCCGACGTCGGGATCCGCGACGGCCGGATCGCCGTCGTCGGACCGCCGGGCGGTATCACCGAGGAGGCCGCGACCACCGAGGACGCCACCGGACTCGTCCTCGCGCCCGGCTTCGTCGACCCGCACACCCACTACGACGCCCAGCTCTTCTGGGACCCCTACGCCACCCCGTCCCTGAACCACGGCGTCACCACCGTCGCGGGCGGCAATTGCGGCTTCACCCTCGCGCCCCTCAACCCCGACCGCCCCGGGGACGCCGACTACACCCGGCGGATGATGGCCAGGGTCGAGGGCATGTCCCTGGTCGCGCTGGAGGAGGGCGCGCCGTGGACCTGGCACACCTTCGGCGAGTACCTCGACGCGCTGGAGGGCCGGATCGCCGTCAACGCCGGATTCATGGTCGGCCACTGCGCGCTGCGGCGGTACGTCATGGGCGCGGACGCCGTCGGCGGACAGCCCACCGAGGAGCAGCTCACCGCCATGGTCGAGCTGCTGCACGACGCGATGCGGGCCGGCGCCTGGGGCCTGTCCACCACCCAGTCGTCCACGCACGCCGACGGCGACGGGGCGCCCGTCGCCTCCCGGCACGCCCGCCCCGGGGAACTCCTCGCCCTCTCCGAGGCCGTCGGCGCGCACGAGGGCACCCAGCTCGAAGCCATCGTCGCGGGCTGCCTCGACCAGTTCAGCGACGCCGAGATCGACCTCTTCGTCCGGATGTCGGCCACGGCCGGCCGCCCGTTGAACTGGAACGTCCTCACCGTCGACGCCGCCGTACCCGAACGCGTCCCCCGCCAGCTCCTCGCCGCCGCGAAGGCCCGCGCGGCGGGCGGCCGGATCGTCGCCCTCACCATGCCCATCCTCACCCCGATGAATATGTCCCTCGGCACCTTCTGCGCGCTGAACCTGATCCCCGGCTGGGGCGACGTCCTCGCCCTGCCCGTACCGGAACGGATCGCGAAGCTGCGCGACCCGGAGGTACGGGCCGGGATGCTGCGCCGCGCCACGTCCAAGGAGGCCGGGGTCTTCCGGCGGCTCGCCGACTTCGGCCGGTACGTCATCGGGGACACGTACAGCACCGCCAACGAGGGGCTCGGCGGCCGGATCGTCGGCGACATCGCCGCCGAACGCGGCCAGGACCCCTTCCACTGCCTCGTCGAGATCTGCGCCGAGGACGGACTGCGGACCGTGCTGTGGCCCATGCCCACCGACAACGACCCGGCCTCCTGGGAGCTGCGGAAACGGACCTGGGAACACGAGGACGTCCTGCTCGGCGGCTCCGACGCGGGCGCCCATCTGGACCGGATGTGCGGCGCCCCGTACACCACCCGCTTCATCGGCGACTGTCTGCGCGGCCGGAAGCTCGTCCCGCTGGAGACCGCCGTGAAGATGCTCACCGACGACCCCGCCCGGCTCTTCGGGCTCCGCGAACGCGGCCGGATCGCCGAGGGCTACCACGCGGACCTCGTCCTCTTCGACCCCGAACGGATCGACGCCGCGCCCGCCCGGCTCGTCCACGACCTCCCCGGCGCCGGCCCCCGGCTGGACGCCGAGGCGATCGGGGTGGTGTCGGTACGCGTCAACGGCGTCGAGGCCATCCGCGACGACACGGTCACCGGCGCGCGGCCGGGCACCGTGCTGCGGTCCGGCCGGGACACGAAGACGGTGTCCACCCGGTGACGGCGGCCATGGTTGAGGGGCGGCTCTTCCTCGACGGCGCGTGGGTCGAGCCCGACGGCGGGCACTACGAGATCACCGACCCGGCGACCGGCGAGGTCGTCGGGCTCGCGCCCGAGGCGAGCCGCGCCCAGGTGTACGAGGCCGCCGCCGCCGCACGGGCCGCGTTCGGCCCCTGGTCGCGGACCCGGCCCGAGGAACGCGCCCGGATCCTCGACCGGGCCGCCGACCTCATCCGGCGGGACGCCGACGCGTCGGCGGAGCTGGCCCGGCGGGAGAGCGGGGCGACCACCGCGACCGCGCGCGCCATGCAGGTCCAGGTCGCCGCCGCGCGCTTCCACCGGTACGCCAGGGGCGCGCTGGAGCCCGTGGAACAGCCCCTGCCGCCGCAGATCACCGCCGCCGGGCCGATGGGCGGCGGCGGGGTCCTCGGCGCGCTCGCGGTCCGGCGGCCCGTCGGCGTCGTCAGCTGCATCACCTCCTACAACAACCCCTGGGCCAACCCGGCCGGCAAGATCGCCCCGGCGCTGGCCATGGGCAACACGGTCCTGGTGAAACCCGCGCCGCAGGACCCGCTGTCGGTGTACCGGCTGGCCGCCGCGCTCGCCGAGGCGGGTGTGCCGCGCGGGGTGGTGAACGTGGTCACCGGCTCCGCCGCCGGGACCGGGGAGGCCGCCGTCGACTCGCCCGATGTCGACATGGTCAGCTTCACCGGCTCCACGGCCGTCGGCCGCCGGATCGCGGAAGTCTGCGGACGCGGGATGAAACGCCGGCTCATGGAGTTGGGCGGCAAGGGCGCCGCGATCGTCTTCGACGACGCGGACGTGGGCGCGGCGGTCGCCGGGATCGGGACCACGTTCTCCTTCTACAGCGGACAGATCTGTACGGCTCCGACCCGGGTCATCGCCCAGCGGGGTGTGTACGACCGGGTTGTCGACGGGCTCGCCGCTTACGCCCGCCGGCTGCGGATCGGCGACCCCGCCGACCCGAAGACGGTCGTCGGCCCCCTGATCTCCGCCGCGCACCGCGACCGGGTCGAGTCCTATGTCGCCCTGGGCGTGAAGGAGGGCGCCCGGCTGGTGACGGGCGGCGAGCGCCCGTCGTCCCCCGTACTCGACCGGGGTTTCTATGCGGCCCCGACGCTCTTCGCGGAGTGCGGGAGCGCGATGCGGGTGGTCCGGGAGGAGATCTTCGGCCCGGTCGTCGTCGTCCTCCCCTTCGACACGGAGGACGAGGCGGTCGCCCTCGCGAACGACAGCGACTACGGCCTGATCGACTACGTCTGGTCCGGCGACCCGGCCCGCGCCTTCCGCGTCGCGGGCCTGCTGCGGACGGGGGGTGTCGGCGTGAACACGGTGGGGCGGAACATGGAGGCGCCGTTCGGGGGCTTCGGCGCCAGTGGGGTGGGCCGGGACGTGGGCTCGTACGCGCTCCACGCGTACTCGGAAACCCAGTCCCTGGTCTGGCCCGGCGGTCAGGCCCCCTGCGGGGGGCACTGAGGCGGAGGTCCAGGGGCGCCGCACCCCTGCGGGGGCGGTGAGGTGGAGGCCCTAGGGGCGCGGGGAACTGCGCGATCAGCAACGGACAGTCCGCAGTCCGCCTAGATGCTTCGGTGGCAGTACCTACCGTGTCCGTACGGCGTCTGTACGCGGTATTCGGTCCGCGGACCGTGGTGGGCTGGTCGCGCAGTTCCCCGCGCCCCTGAACACCCTGGCCTGACCGCCCCGCAGGGGTGCGGCGCCCCTAAAAGCCTCGGCCTGGCCCGCTCCGCAGGGATGCGGCGCACCTGAACACCCTGGCCTGACCGCCCCGCAGGGGTGCGGCGCACCTAACCACCCCCACCTCGCCCCGCAGGGGTGTGGTGGGAAAATTTCAAAAGGGGTAAATCGGGCACGGCTGCGGTTATCGTAGCTCGGGAAAATGGCCTTACGCCTTGTAAGTCTCGATTCACGATCGCCATCAAGCTTTCATCTTGAGGCAATGCGGCGAACCCGCCCCCGAAATCAAGGGTTCGATATCCGGACGGATCTCCTCCGGATGTGGAAATCGTAGGGGTTACGGTCCTGTCCATGACTCAGCTGGAAGCCCGGCCGCAGGCCGGAGACACGGGAGGGGCCGCCGCCCCCCGCGAAGGCGGTGGCGTACGCGGCAAAGGGCTCGGCGGGAACTCCGTCGGGTTGACGGGCAGCACCGTCATCGGGATCTCCACCGTCGCGCCCGTCTACTGCCTCACCTCCACCCTCGGCGCCACCGCCGCCGTGGTCGGGCTCCAGATGCCCGCGATCTTCCTGGCCGGCTTTCTGCCGATGCTGCTGGTCGCCTTCGCGTACCGCGAGCTGAACCGGGTCATGCCGGACTGCGGTACCTCCTTCACCTGGACAGTGAAGGCGTTCGGGCCGAAGGTGGGCTGGATGTGCGGCTGGGGCCTGGTGGTCGCCACGATCATCGTGCTGTCCAATCTCGCGGGCGTCGCGACCTCCTTCTTCTGGCTGCTCGCGGGCGAGATCACCGGCAGTGAGTCGGTGGCCGCGCTCGACGGCAACAAGGCCGTGCACATCCTCACTGTGCTCACCCTGATCGCGATCGCCACCGCGATCAGCTACCGGGGCATGACGGCCACCAAGAGTGTCCAGTACGCCCTCGTCGGGCTCCAGCTGCTCGTACTCGCGATCTTCGTCGCGATGGCGGTGGGCAAGGCCGGGGAGTTCGAGACGTCGCTGTCCTTCTCCGCGGAGTGGCTCAACCCCTTCGCGGTGGAGTCCTTCGCCGCCTTCACCGCCGGTCTCTCCCTCTCGATCTTCATGTACTGGGGCTGGGACGCCTGTCTCAGCGCCAACGAGGAGACCACCGGCAGCGGTAAGACCCCCGGCCGGGCGGCGCTCATCGCGATGGTCGTCCTGGTCGGCTCGTACCTCGTCACCGGTGTCGTGGCGCAGATGGCGGTCGGTTCCGGCGAGACCGGTCTCGGTCTCGCCAACCCGGAGACCTCCGACAACGTCTTCGCCGTACTCGCCGGCCCGGTCATGGGCACGGGACTCGGCGTCCTGCTCTTCGTCGCGGTTCTCGCGTCCGCCGCCGCCAGCTTGCAGACGACCTTCATCCCGGTGGCCCGTACGGTGCTCGCGATGTCGACGTACGAGGCCCTCCCGGCGTCGTTCCGCAAGGTGAACCCGCGGTTCAAGACCCCCGGCCTGGCGACCGTCGTCGCGGGTGTCGGCACCGGCGCCTTCTACACCGTGATGTCGCTGCTGAGCGAGAACGTCCTCACCGACACGATCTACGCCCTCGGGCTCATGATCTGCTTTTACTACTCCCTCACCGCGTTCGCCTGCGCCTGGTACTTCCGCCGTGAGATCCGCCGCTCCGGCCGCGACCTCCTCTACAAGGGCGTGTTCCCGGTCCTCGGCGGGCTGATGCTGGCCGCGGTCTTCGCCAAGACGCTGTACGACATGTGGGACCCCTCCTACAGCGGCTCCTCCGTCGGCGGTGTCGGCACGGTCTTCGTCATCGGTGTCGGCCTGCTGCTCCTCGGCCTGGTGATCATGCTGGTGATGAACCGGAGGAGCCCGGCGTTCTTCCGGGGCGAGGTCCTGAAGCGGGACACCCCGTCGCTGGTCATCGCCGACTGAGCGGGACGGGGCGCGGGGCACGGGGCACGGGCCGGACGGGGACTCCCCGTCCGGCCCGGGCCCCCGATGTCTCGC